>CBDUIO010000005.1:0-25332 GCA_965367355.1 uncultured Flavobacteriaceae bacterium | reverse complement strand
ACAATAGGAGGGTTGGTTAAATAGGCGTTTATTAAATTTTGAATTTTGCTGTCATCAAAAAAATCAACACCTATAATATTATTTTCTTCATCTTCAACTCCAATTACTATATACGAATTGTTGTTAGGATTACTGTTTGATAACGCGCAAATATGTTTTAAAAACTTTGCTTTACCTTCTTTTTGACTGATATCAATCTTTCGTTTTTTATCATAAAAGCTATTCTCATCATTATGAGCAAGCAGGTTTTTTATCAGTAGGCGTTTATTGATCATTTATAGATTCTTCTTCACTGTTGTACTGTTTGCCTGAGCTGTTGGGAAGACAAGCAAATCTGCAATGTTAACATGTTGAGGCCTTGAAATGGTGAAGTAAATTATTTCAGCAATATCTTCAGCCTGTAAAGCTTTATATCCTTTATAAACCGAATCTGCAACAGGATCTCCCTTAAATCTGACTTTAGAAAATTCAGTTTCTACCAATCCGGGATTTATTGCAGACACTTTAATTCCGAATGGATTTAGATCTATTCTCATGCCTTCTGTTATGGCGATAACGGCATGCTTACTGCCACAGTAAACATTGCCTTTAGGATAGACTTCTTTTCCGGCTGATGAACCTATGTTTATGATATGACCTGATTGTCGTTCAGTCATTTGAGGAATCACTGCTTTACTCACATACAAGAGACCTTTTACGTTAATATCCATCATAGCATCCCAGTCATCTAAACTGCCATCCTGGATAGGATCAAGCCCATGAGCATTTCCGGCATTGTTGATCAAAATATCTATTTGTTTGAATTTTCCAGGAATAGAATCAATTGCTTTTTTAACTTCTGTTTTGTCTCTTACATCAAAGTTTAATGTAACAACTTCAGTTAAATTTTCCAGAGCGTGTTCTATAATATCTAATCGTTCTTGTCTTCGTCCGCAGAGTATCAGGTTTATACCATGTTTTGCCAATTCATGAGCTGTTGCTCTACCTATTCCGCTGGTTGCACCAGTTATTAATGCTGTTTTTTTCATAATAAATTAAGGCACCTTATGTCCTTGACTTGCCGTTAAAATTAAAAACCAATCTTGCAATTCTAAATTTATTCTAGTTGCTTTTATCGCATCTTTAATTCGTTGTTTGTTAGTTGTCCCTATTACGGGATGGATTCCAGATGGATGCTTCAGAATCCAGGATAATAATAGTTGATCTTCTGTAGCTTCATATTTATCTAAAAGTTCACCAAGTTGCCTGTGAATTCTTCGGGTTTGCTCAGTATCTTCTTTAAATACAAAACCTAACGGAGACCAGGCCATTGGAATTATATTGTTTATCAACATCTGGTCTAGAACTCCATTATGCATGGCAGAAGGCTCAGTTAAGGAAAACTCTATCTGATTAACAGAAATAGGGGAATATTTAGAAATCAAATCAACCTGAGAAGGCGTAAAGTTGGAAACGCCAAATTCTTTGATCTTGCCTTGAACTTTTAAATGATCAATTGCTTCGCTGATTTCATCAGGATTCATCAATGGGCTTGGTCTGTGTAACAAAAACAGATCCAGATAGTCTGTTTTCAGGTTTTTAAGTGATTCTTCGGCCGACCAAATTATATAATCCTTACTATAGTCGTAGTGCTTAACCTTATTATTTCTTTTTTTTGCTAAATATTGAATGCCACACTTAGAAATAAGCTGGATGTTTTCACGTTTTATTCCGCTTTCAGAGAAGGCATTTCCAAATTCTTCTTCAGTCGTGTAACCACCGTAAATGTCTGCATGATCAAAAGTAGTGACTTGATTATCAACACAATGATTCATCAAGGAGATCATCTCGGTTTTAGAAAGGGCTTTTCCAAAACTTCCCCAGGACATCACTCCAGATATAATTCTTGAATATTTCAATAGCTTAAGTTATATGTGTATTCATGCAATTAAACGATAAAAATAATTAAAACTCATTGAATTTTGTATTATTGTCAGTCTAATATTCAGATTAAAACAATCTAAATATAGGATCACTAGCGTATATACTCTTGTAACTATAAAAATATTATACCATGAATAACTTCAAATTTTTTAAAGTATTAATTCTTTCAATTAGCACTCTATTTTTTTCAGGCTGTACTGATAACAAAACAACTTCCTTAAGTTCAGGATCAGCAAATATTTCAGTAAAACTAATAGATGAGCCTGGAGATTATGAAAATGTGTTTGTAGAGGTTGTAGATGTTATGGTAAAATATGAAAGTGACGATACAGACAATGGTTGGATGAGTCTTGATGCTATTAATACTGGTATTTATGATTTACTGGAGCTCACAGGAGGAGTAGATGTTTTGTTAGCTGATGATTACGAAATTCCTGCAGGAGAATTAAAGCAATTAAGATTGGTTCTTGGAGAGAATAATACTATAGTTGTCGATGGGGAAACTTTTGATTTAAAAACACCAAGCGCCCAACAATCAGGTTTAAAAATACATGTGAATCAAACATTAGAACCAAATATCAATTACACTTTTATATTGGATTTTAATGTTGATGAATCCATTATTATGGCCGGAAACTCAGGGAATATTATTTTAAAGCCAGTGATAAGGGCAACTGTGGAAGCATTTACAGGATCTATAAGTGGAAATGTTGCACCAATAGAAGTACTTTCAGAAATTTCTGCCACAAATGGCATAGATACTATATCTACTTTCACTGATGAAAATGGAAATTTTTTATTGGTTGGACTAACTGAAGGAACTTATACGGTTACAATTTCTCCAGACATTGCATCCGGATTAACATCTCAAACGATTGAAAATGTTGAGGTTATAATAGGAGAAACAACAGATTTAGGAGAGATCATTTTAGAATAAGCCAGAAATTAAAATAATATTTAATAAAGAGCAGTACAAGTAAGTACTGCTCTTTATTTTTTAACCAATTATTAACATCAATAATAGAATAATTTTAACAATTTGCACCGTTATAAAAAGTTCATACATACGAGTTTTAAAAAATACACACAAGATGGAAGAAACCAGTGCAATCGATATAAAATCGATTAATGAAAAAATTGAAAAAGAAAGTGCTTTTGTTGATCTACTTACTTTAGAAATGAACAAGGTGATCATTGGTCAAAAGCATATGGTTGAACGATTGTTGATTGGATTATTAGGTCAGGGACATATTTTATTAGAAGGTGTACCGGGTCTGGCAAAAACTTTAGCAATAAGTAGTTTATCCAAAGCAATTGATGCCAGTTTTAGCAGAATTCAGTTTACACCGGATTTGTTACCTGCTGATGTTGTTGGAACTTTGATCTATAACGTTAAAGAAAATGATTTCTCAATAAAAAAAGGACCTATTTTCGCAAATTTTATTCTTGCAGATGAGATAAACAGGGCACCCGCAAAAGTGCAATCGGCTCTTTTAGAGGCTATGCAGGAAAAGCAGGTTACCATAGGTGATGAAACTTATATTCTTGATAAGCCTTTTTTGGTTATGGCCACACAGAACCCGGTAGAACAAGAAGGAACATATCCATTACCTGAAGCACAAGTAGATAGGTTCATGCTCAAAACTATTATTGATTACCCAAAAATGGATGATGAGCAATTAATTATGAGGGCTAATTTAAAAGAAGGATTTGAAAAGATAAATCCGGTTGTTTCAGTGAAGCAGATCTTAAATGCGCAAAGCGCAGTTCGTGAGGTGTACATGGACGAAAAAATTGAAAAATATATTTTGGATATAGTATTTGCGACTCGATATCCTGAAAAATATAAACTAGCAGAATTAAAACCTTTAATTTCCTTTGGAGCATCTCCTAGGGGAAGTATCAATTTAGCGAATGCCGCTAAATGTTATGCATTTATAAAACGAAGAGGTTATGTAATTCCTGAGGATGTAAGAGCCGTAGTTCATGATGTGTTACGTCACAGAATTGGAATTACCTATGAAGCCGAAGCCGAAAATGTGACTTCAGAAGACATTATAAATAAAATTGTAAACGAAATAGAAGTGCCATAGGAATTGAGATTTTAGAATGACGATTGACGATTTGTGATTGTTAATTATTAAGAAATCGTAAATCAAAAATCTACCATCGTAAATCAAGAAAATGGATACCAAGGAATTACTAAAAAAAGTACGAAAGATAGAGATCAAGACACGTCGTTTGTCTGATCACATATTTGGCGGAGAATATCATTCTACGTTCAAAGGACGAGGTATGACCTTTAGTGAAGTGAGGCAGTATCAGTATGGAGATGATGTAAGAAGTATAGATTGGAATGTTACAGCGAGATACAATGAACCTCATGTTAAGGTTTTTGAAGAAGAGAGAGAATTGACCATGATGTTAATGGTTGATTTTTCAGGCAGTAAGCTTTTTGGTACCATGAAGCAATTTAAAATAGAGGTTGTGACCGAAATCGCTGCAACCCTGGCTTTTTCAGCGACGCAGAATAATGATAAAATAGGACTGATCTTGTTTTCTGATCAAGTTGAACTTTATATTCCACCTAAAAAAGGACGTTCACATGTCCTAAGGATTATTCGGGAGCTTATTGAATTTGAACCAAAAAGTAAACTCACCAACGTTACAGAGGCTTTAAAATTCCTGTCAAATGTGATGAAGAAAAAAGCCATAGTATTTGTGTTATCAGATTTTATCACAGATGATTACCTCCATACACTAAGAATAGCGGCAAAGAGACATGATGTAACAGGTATTAGGGTCTACGATAAAAGGGAAGAGGAAATTCCCAATCTTGGAATGGTTGAAATGCAGGATGAAGAAACCGGTGAATTGATGCTCGTAAATACATCTTCAAAACAGGTAAGAGCTAATTATAAAAAATATCATAGGGATCGCGTGGAATACTTCAGGGAAAGCTTCGCTAAAGCAGGAGCCGGAGTTATCGATTGCCGAGTCGATGAAAGTTACGTAAAAAAGTTACTGGGATACTTTAAACGTCGAGGATAAAGAACTTATGAGTTACGAATTAGGAATTACGGATTTTAGAAATAGACTGGCAAGAACCCTTGTGTTTACTCTGCTATTTGCTATTTATTCCGTATTGTCCTATTCACAAGTGACCACTAATATTGACCGCGACACTATAAAGATTGGAGAGCAGATTACCTATAAGATCGAGGTAGAAGCAGACACAACAGATTTTGTTGCATTTCCCGAAGGACAAAGTTTTCTGCCACTTGAAGTCGTTGAATCGTTTAAGGTAGATACTACGATTAACGAAAAGAGAATGAACCTAATAAAAAAATATGGGTTAACTCAATTTGATTCCGGTTCGTTCACTATACCTAGACAAAAGATTGCAATTGCAAATAAGTTTTATTTCACAGACTCACTGAAAGTTGAGGTAAAAAATGTTGAAATAGATACAACCAAACAAGGGCTTTACGATATAAAGCCTTTGATTGCCGTAGATAAAAGTCCGAGTAAATGGTGGAAATATCTATTGATAGCTTTGTTGATTCTTGGTGGGTTGGCGTATTTATTATACTGGTTTATCTGGAGGAAAAAACCATTAACTGAAGCAGAAAAGATAGCATTATTACCTCCTTATGACAGAGCCAAGTTAGCCTTAAAAAAACTTGAGGAGAGTGACTATTTAGAAAATCAAGCATTAAAAGATTATTATTCAGAATTAACGCTGATCATTAGAAAATATCTGGATGAAAAAGTTTACGATCATTCTCTGGAAAGCACAACAGATGAATTAATTAACAGGCTTCTTCTGTTAAAAGAAGCCAACAAGATTGATCTTAGTATAGAAACAATCAGAAATATTGAAAGTATTTTAAAACGAGCCGATTTGGTAAAATTTGCCAAAGGAGCTCCTGAAATTGCCCTTGCTCAAATTGATAAGCAAACAATAGAAGCAGAAATTGATCATGTTAAAGAAGCCCTTCCAGAGCCTACTGAAGAAGAAAAACTCTTAGACGAAAAGTATAGAGAAGAGATCGAACGAAAAAAGAAAAGAAAAAAAGTGATCTTGACGGTTGTCATAGCGTTTTTTGTATTAGCAGCGGTCATAGGCGGGTTTTCAATAAAATATGGATTTAATTATGTGAAGGATTCCATAATTGGACACGATAGCAAAGAATTGCTGGAATCTAAAGAATGGGTCACTAGTGAATATGGTGCACCACCTTTAATTATTACAACACCAAAAGTTTTAAAAAGGGTGAATCCCCAAATACCGGAAGGAATGGAACAAACAATTCAGGATAGTCAAATGTTTGTTTATGGAAGCTTAATGAGTAATTTTTACATTGTAGTAAACAGTACATTTCTCAATCCTAAAGTTCAATTCGATTTAAACAAGGCAGTAGACAATGTTATGGTTCAGTTCGAGACTCAGGGAGCACAAAATATCATAACAAAACAAGATGATTTTGTAACGCCAAATGGCGCTGAAGGGATTGACATTCACGGGACCATGACATTGGTCAACCCCGCAACAAATAAGGAAATGGACAGCAAATATTCAATACTTAATTTTTATAATAATGGAGCCTACCAGCAGGTACAACTTATCTATGACAGAAACGATAATTATGCAGAGCAAATAGTTCAACGAATTATTAACTCTATTGAATTAATAAAACCAAAAGAATAAATGTTTGAAGGAATAGAATTTGTAAATAAACAATTTTTTTGGCTTCTTTTACTGTTGCCATTGGCTATTCTTTGGTATGTTTTTAAACAGAATAAACAAACTGCAGAATTGAAAATGTCTTCTCTGAAAGGGTTTAAGGTCACAAATTCTTTTTGGCCAAAACTTAAACACTTATTGTTTGCCTTTAGGATTTTGGCATTGGTTTTAATAATAATGGGACTAGCAAGACCTCAAACGGTTGATGTTAGTACCAGAACAAAGACCACCAGAGGCATTGACATTATTATAGCGATAGATGTTTCGGCGAGTATGCTGGCAAAGGACTTAAAGCCAAACCGACTGGAAGCTCTAAAAAGTGTGGCGGCAGAATTCATCAATGGAAGGCCAAATGATAGAATCGGACTGGTGGAATATGCGGGAGAAAGCTATACAAAGACACCTATAACAAGCGATAAGTCCATTATTTTAAGATCATTAAGAAGTATAGAATATAACACCATAATCGAAGGTGGGACAGCTATAGGAATGGGTCTTGCGACTTCGGTTAACAGATTAAAGGACAGCAAAGCAAAAAGCAAAGTAATTATCCTTTTAACAGATGGAGTGAACAACTCCGGGTTTATTGATCCTAAAATGGCAAGTGATCTTGCAGTTGAATATGGTATAAAAACCTATACCATCGGATTAGGAACAAATGGCATGGCATTATCACCTATTGCCATAAAACCCAACGGAACCTTTCAATATGGTAGAGTTCAGGTTGAAATTGATGAAGACCTGTTAAAAGAAATTGCTGAAGCAACAGGGGGAAAATATTTCAGGGCTACGAATAATGAAAAATTAAAGGAGATCTATAAAGAGATCAATAAACTGGAAAAAACTGATGTTGAAGAGTTTAAATTCTATAATTACGAAGAAAAATATAGACCTCTTATTCTCTTGGCCGGAATATTTTTAATGTTAGAATTATTATTAAGATTCACAATATTTAGAAGTTTTGTGTAGAATGAGAGTAAACGAAGAGAATAAAACTATTAATGTATTTATGGCAAAAACTGCCAACTAAATACTGCAAACAGAATACTTAACATGTATCAATTAGAAGAAAAAATATGGTTTTGGTTGTTGGTATTAATACCGATTATTTTGGTATTCTTTTTAATACTTCAAATCTGGAAACAAAGAACCCAAAATAGATTTTCAGACAGGAAACTGTTGAATAAATTATCTCCAAACAGATCATTATTAAAATCACTATTAAAGATATGTTTGTTTTGTTTAGCCATAGCTTGTTTGGTCATTGCACTGGTTAATCCTAAAGTGGGGACCAAATTGGAGACCATTAAACGTGAAGGTGTTGATATTGTTTTTGCCGTGGATGTTTCAAAGAGTATGCTTGCAGAAGATCTGGCACCAAATCGTCTTGAAAAAGCCAAGCAACTGGTAACCCAGATCATAAACAATCTTGCCAGTGACAGAATTGGAATAATTGCCTATGCTGGAAAGGCATTTCCCCAATTACCAATAACAACAGACTATGCGTCTGCTAAGATGTTTTTACAGAATATGAATACAGACATGTTATCATCTCAAGGAACAGCGATCGATGAAGCAATCGATTTAGCAACAACCTATTTTGATGATGAAGAACAGACTAACAGAGTATTAATAATAATTTCTGATGGAGAAGATCATGGTGAACGAGCCGTTGAAGCTGCAGAAGAAGCGAGTAAAAATGGGATAAAAATATTTACTATAGGAGTAGGCACCACAAAAGGAGGACCAATTCCCATTAAAAGAGGTGGCATCGTTTTGAACTATAAAAAAGATAGCGATGGGGAGACTGTAATTACAAAGTTAGATGAAAAAACACTTCAAAATATTGCCAAAGAGGCAAATGGAGACTATATCAATGGGCAAAACACGAATGAAGTTGTAGAAAGAATTGGAGATATTTTGAATAAAATGGACAAACAGGAATTTGAATCAAAACAAATAGCAGAATTCAAGGATCAATTCCAATGGTTTTTGGCCTTTGCTTTTTTCTTTTTATTCATAGATATCTTCCTTTTGGAAAGGAAAACCCAATGGTTGAAAAAGTTGAATTTGTTCAACGAAAACTTTTAATTACTGTGGAGGATAAATATTTTATAAAACCTTTAACTGTATCAAATCTATTTGTTTTATAATTTCGTTAATAAAATTAAGAACTAATGTCTATGCTGGAATGCTAATTAACATGAAGAAAATAGTATGCTTATTAATCTTTTTAACCTTTTCTTTTGGGTATGCACAAAAGCAGGATTTGGCATTGCAAAAATCTAATGACTATGTATACCAGGGCAACGAATTGTTGTCAGAAGATTTTATTTCTGCAGAAATGGAATATCGTAAAGCAATTTCAAAGAATCCAACAAATGCAATTGGAACTTATAATTTAGGTAACGCATATTACAAAAATGGAAAGTTCAGCGAAGCTATTATAAGGCATCAGGAAGCGATTAAATCTGCTGTTACCAAAGAGGAAAAGCATATGGCGTATCACAATATAGGAAACACCTTGATGCAGAACAAACAATGTAAAGAAGCAGTTGAGGCTTATAAAAATGCACTAAGAAATAATCCTAATGACGATGAAACCAGATATAATCTGGGATTAGCCAAAGAATGCGCAAAAGAAGAAGGTGGAGGCGGAGATGATCAAAATGATGATCAGGAACAAAATGAAGATCAGCAGAACGAAGACAACAAAGAGAAACAGGACGAAGGAGATAATAAGGAAGATAAAAAGGATGAAGGTGATCAGGATGAGAATGAAGGAGATCAAGAGGAAGATGATCAAGGGCAGCCGAAAGATGAAAAAGAAGATAAAGGAAAAGGAGAAGATGAGAAAAAAGAGCAAAAACCGAAGCCAAGACAAGGACAACTATCTCCTCAACAAATAAAAAACCTTTTAGAGGCCATGAATGATCAGGAAAAGCAGGTCCAGGAAAAAATAAACGCTCAAAAAGCAAAAGGTATCAATGTTCAAACAGATAAAGACTGGTAGATAGAAAAAATGAAATTTGTTAGAAACATATCATTAATATTATTTCTTATATCCGGTTTAAGCAGCGCTCAGGTTAAATTTGAGGTTAAAGTAAGTAAGAATACCTTAGGTATTAATGAGAGACTGCGAGTTGATTTTGAAATGAATCAGGATGGAGACAATTTCAATCCACCCGATTTTGCTAATTTTACAGTGGTTGGAGGTCCTAACCAGTCAGTAAGTAATTCCTGGATCAATGGAAAAAGGTCATATTCTAAAACCTACAGTTATTTTTTATCCCCACAAAAAAGAGGAACTTATATTATTGATCAGGCTACTATAGAAATTGACAGGCAGATTTATAAAACAAGTCCTGTAAAGATAACAGTGACAGCCGCTGTCGATAAACCTAAGGATCCTAATGACCCTGATTTTATCGCCTCAGAAAATATCCATTTGGTTGCAGAAGTTTCAAATGCTTATCCTTATTTGAATCAGGCAATCACAGTGGTTTATAAATTGTATGTCTCCCCTAATACAGGTGTTAGTAACTGGCGTGAAATTGACAATCCACGCTTTAATGATTTTTGGAGCCAGAATATTGACATTAAAGGCTTAAAAGTTCAAAACGGAACTTATAAAGGTGAAGATTACAGATATGTGGTTTTAAGAAGAACAGTGCTTTATCCGCAAAAAACAGGAAAGCTGGATATTGAACCATTAAGTCTTGATATTACTGTAGATGTTCCGACTAACAGAAGGGATATTTTTGGAGGACGACTTATGAAACAAGTTCATAAAACGGTTTCTGCCGGAAACAGAACAATTCATGTAAAGCCTTTACCGGAAGCAGGCAAACCAATAGATTTTACAGGAGCTGTAGGAAACTTTGATTTTAAAGTCACAACTACAAAAACAGAATTGAACGCAACAGAATCGTTACAGGCAAAAGTTAAAGTCTCAGGAAATGGCAATTTAAAACTGTTTGAATTGCCTAAACTAACTGTCCCCAGTTCTCTGGAGGTTTATGAGCCAGAAAAAGCAGATAATATAAACACAACAATCCAAGGGATGCAAGGCGAACGAGTTGAAAGCTATACCATTGTTCCTCAATACAAGGGGAAATATCCAATTCCTAGTATTTCTTTTTCATATTTTGATCCTAAAACCGAAAGTTATAGAAGATTGTCTTCAGATGAAATTGTTATAGATGTGTTAGATGGCCCAAATAATGGTGTGGTGACAAATAATCAACCCGATAACAATTTTAAACAACAGGTCATTGCAAATAATAATCAGTTTGCATTTATAAAAACAAGTACAGAATTCATCCCTCAGGAATCTAAATATTTCTTTGGATCAAAATTGTTTTGGACCAGTTTAGTATTGCCATTGCTGGCAATTCCTTTAGTTATAGTCTTTAGAAGAAAAAAAGCAATTAGAGATGCAGATTTTGAAGGAAATAGAATTAGAAAAGCCGATAGACTAGCACGAAAATATTTAGGAGAATCGAAGAAATCTCTTGGAGATAAGGAATCCTTTTATGTAGCCCTTGAAAAAGCACTGCATAATTATTTAAAGGCCAAATTACGAATAGAAACTTCCGATTTGAGCAAGGAAAAGATCACAGCCTTGTTAAGCCAAAGAAAGGCAAATGAAACAACAATATCAGAATTCCTTTCACTTCTAAAAAGCTGTGAATTGGCCAGATATACCCCTTCAACAAGAGTGGAAATGAAAATGGATTATGATAAGGCATCTAAAACAATTTCAATGTTAGATAAGCAAATTAGTTGATATGAAACCATTATTATACACACTAGTTGTTTTGTTTGGTATGTTTGCTTCAGCGCAGAATGAATCTTTATTTGAAGAAGGCAATACCCTTTATAGCAATGGGAAATATTATGAAGCTATTGAAAAATATGAAGCTGTTTTAAATTCGGGGTATCATTCGGCTGAGGTTTATTTTAACCTAGGCAATGCTCATTATAAACTAAATAGAATAGCTCCAAGTATATTTTATTATGAAAAGGCTTTACAACTTGCTCCTAATGACGAAGAGATCTTGAACAATTTATCATTTGCTCAGAATATGACGATTGATGCAATTGAGACTGTGCCGGAAATTGGGATTTCCAAATTCGTGAGAAAAGTAATAAACATGTTTAATTTCGATACCTGGGCATATTTATCTGTGTTATTTATGGTCTTGTTCATCATTTTATTTATTTCATATTACTTTGCTTCATATACGGGGAAAAAGAGATTTGCATTTGTTTCAAGTTTCATTTCTATGTTTTTGACCCTTTTGTTTTTATCCTTCGCTTTTAAAAAACAAACAATGGATAATAAAGACAATCCTGCCATAGTTTTTTCTCAGGAAGCTTTGGTTAGAACAGACCCTAACCTTAGTGGAGAAGAAGCGTTTAGGCTTCATGAAGGCACAAAGGTTCAGGTTATTGACACTATTAATAACTGGGCGGAAATTCTTTTAGTAGACGGAAAAACCGGATGGATTGTAACCGACAACATTAAATTGTTAAAGAAATTTTAGTTATTCTTTAACAGTTTGCCTTATTAGATATTTTATATTTGTAGAAAACCATCAACAGAAATGTCCAAAAAGACAATTGCTATTTTCTTTATATGTTTATTTACTGCGTTTTTATCGGCGCCATCAATAATTGTTGCAATTGACAATTCTATTGATATCACTATTCTTTTTGGCAATCCTGAAGAAGAGGAAAATGAAAAAAATACAAAATTGGAAATCCTTCATTTGAACAATTCCAATAATCGAGAGTATTTCTTGTCCTCTCTTGACGAATTGTTATTAGAATACAGATATGGTCAATATTCTATTCCACATCTTAATTTAATAAGTCCTCCTCCCGAAAATATTTAACAAAATTAAATTTTATTAGGCTTAAATGCCATTTGTTAAATATTAATTTCAATTAGTCTTTCAAGACTAGTTAATCAATTATTTTATTATGTTTAAAACTATTAAAAATGACTTACCGGCGAGTATAGTCGTGTTTTTTGTTGCATTACCTTTATGTTTAGGTATTGCATTAGCTAGTGGAGCGCCACTTTTTTCAGGATTAATTGCGGGAATAGTAGGAGGAATAGTTGTTGGGTCATTAAGTGGTTCCAATATTGGAGTTAGTGGTCCTGCCGCAGGATTGGCGGCAATTGTACTTACTGCTATTGGAACTTTAGGAGGTTATGAAAACTTTCTTGTAGCAGTAGTACTAGGAGGAATCATTCAACTTGTTTTTGGAGTATTAAAGGCAGGTATCATTGGATATTATTTTCCTTCTTCAGTAATAAAAGGAATGCTGACAGGAATTGGGATCATCATTATTCTAAAGCAAATACCTCATTTTTTTGGTTATGATGCTGATCCGGAGGGAGATTTTGCATTTCTTCAATTAGATGGAGGAAACACCTTTTCAGGAATATTAAATTCATTCAACAATATTCAATTAGGATCAACTATTATTGGCTTTGTCGCTTTGGGCATATTAATGCTCTGGGACAAAGTGCTATCAAAAAAATCTAAAATATTTCAATTAATCCAAGGTCCACTTGTGGCAGTAATAGTTGGAATAGTTTTTTATTTGATTACTCAAGATAATTCTTCTTTGTCAATAACAGAAAAGCATCTGGTAAGTGTTCCAATTCCGGAAGATGCTGCGTCTTTTTTTGGTCAGTTTAGCGCTCCAAATTTTAGTGTTATAACAAGTGTTGATGTATGGATAGTAGCATTTACCATAGCCTTAGTTGCTAGTTTGGAAACATTGCTATGTGTTGAAGCAACAGATAAGTTAGACCCACACAAGAATGTAACACCAACAAACAGGGAATTGTTTGCTCAAGGAACCGGAAACATCATATCAGGATTGATAGGAGGACTGCCAATTACTCAGGTGATCGTGAGAAGTTCTGCGAATATTCAGTCTGGCGGTAGAAGTAAAATGTCTGCAATAATTCATGGATTTTTCTTATTGATCTCTGTAATTCTTATTCCAAGGTTATTGAATAAAATTCCTTTATCGGTTCTTGCTGCTGTGCTTTTTATTGTGGGTTATAAGCTTGCTAAACCATCACTATTCAAAAAAATGTATGAATTAGGATGGAAACAATTTATACCATTTACAGTAACAGTACTTGGAATTGTATTTACAGATCTGTTAAAGGGAATAGGATTGGGAATGGCGGTAGGTATCGTGGTTATATTGATAAAAAGCTATCAAAACTCTCACTTCCTACATATTGAAGATAAAAGTAACGGAAAGCATAAAATAAAAATGACCTTAGCGGAAGAGGTTACTTTTTTTAACAAAGGCGCTATCCTTAAAGAGCTGGATAGCTTACCAATTGACACCTATTTAGAATTAGATGTTAGAAAAACAAGGTATTTGGATAATGATATTATTGAGATTCTCGAAGATTTTTCAATTAAAGCACGCGAGCGGAATATTGATATTAAAATTATTTCAGAAAGGGGTGAAGTAGAAAACCCTCCAAGTATTATCGATTTTTTTAAATTAAGACCAAAAGTAGCCTAACCCTTAAAAACCATAAAAGTCATGAAAAATAAAAAACAAAAAATTCTTATACTCTCAGATTTAAAAGAATCTACCAGTTCAATATTAAAAAGTACAGTTAGCATTGCTAAAATGATTAATTGTGAAATAGAGTTTTTCCATGTAAAAAAAGCAACTGATGTTGTAGAAAGGGAAAGTCAATTATCTGCTGTACGTGATATAAAGGACAAATATTTAGAAATAGATAAAGCAATTCAGAATGTTTTGCAACCTATAAACCAAAGTTATAACGTAGATATTAAATATTCTATTGCTTTTGGTAACGTTAAGGCGTTGATTGATAATTATATTTCCAAACACAAACCGGATATTATAGTAATGGGTAAAAGAAAATCAAGAGCTTTAAAGTTTAACAGAGATAGCATAACCAACTTTGTATTGAATAAATATAAAGGTTCAGTTTTATTGTTTTCTGATATAGTTCAATTAGAACCGAATAAACCTTTGTCTGTAGGTTTATTGAATAATTCTGAGAACAGAATTCCCAATGAATTTACTCACAGTTTGATGAATTACAGTCAAAAACCCTTAAAATCGTTTTCGGTGATAAAAAATTCTAAAAAGGAAAATAGAAGTGTGGCTTCAGATTATGAGACAGTTAAATACGTTTTTGAGGCTGGAGACAATAGTATTAACAATCTGTCTAATTACATTTCAAGAAATAAGGTTAACTTGTTATGCTTGGATAGAAGTATAAATAAATCAGAATCAAATGAATTAAACTTGAATGAGATTATAAACAAACTAAATGTCTCATTATTATTGACAGCAAATTAAATTGCTACATTGAAACCTTACAAATAAATGATAAATTAAGAAATTATGAAAGCACATACAAGAGAAACGCAGGCTACAATGACACCTCAAAAGTCATTACAATTTTTAAAGGAGGGAAATCAAAGATTTCAAAATAATTTAAAGGCAAATAGAAATCTTCTGGAGCAGGTCAATGACACAAGTGATGGGCAGTTTCCGTTTGCAACGATTTTAAGTTGTATTGATTCCAGGGTTTCGGCCGAATTAGTTTTTGATCAAGGACTGGGAGATATATTCAGTGTTAGAATTGCAGGGAATTTTGTCAATGAAGACATATTGGGTAGCATGGAATTTGCGTGTAAACTGGCAGGAACAAAACTAATTGTTGTATTAGGGCATACGAGTTGTGGAGCTGTAAAAGGTGCATGTGACAATGCTAAAATGGGGAATTTAACAAAACTCATAGAAAAAATAACACCGGCTGTTAATGCTGTTGCCGAGCCAAAAGACGCTAAATTAAGAAACTCATCAAACCTGGAATTTGTAGATTCAGTAGCGGTAAAGAATGTTCAATTAACTATTGACAGGATTCATAAGGAAAGCCCCATTCTTACTGAAATGGAAAAAAACGGTGAGATATTGATTATTGGAGCTATGTATGATATCAATACTGGAGAAGTCACTTTTTTTGAATAACCAATCGAGTTTATGGGTGATATTAAAATGAAAATCTTAAAGGCAGTGCTTTTTTTATTTGCAGTACTGCCTTTTGAATTGAATGCTCAGGATAGTGATTTTGGGAACTGGCTGATTTATATTGGAAATAAAAAACTGAATTCCCATTGGAATTTACATAATGAAGTACAATACAGGAATTATAATGCCATTGGTGATCTGGAACAACTACTCTTGCGAACAGGCTTAGGGTATAGCTTTAATGAAGGTAATCAAAACGTTCTACTTGGGTATGGCTATATTTTGTCTGAAAATTATTTTAATAATTCCGACGACAAAAAGACAGTTGTGGAGCATAGAATATATCAGCAATTTATGTCTAATCAAAAAATAGGAAATTTGAAATTAAATCATAGATACAGGTTCGAACAACGATTTGTAGAAAATGACTTCAAAATGCGATTTCGATATTTTTTAGGTTTAAATATCCCTTTTAACAAAAATGAAACAAACAAATATTATTTTTCTGTTTACAATGAGATTTTTTTAAACACAGAAACCTCTATTTTTGATAGAAACAGATTATATGGAGGGATTGGATACAAATTTAACCGCAGTATTAGAGTGGAACTCGGCTATATGAATCAGTTTTTTGAAACTAACAACAGAGACCAGTTAAATATTATCACTTTCGTTAGTTTCTAACAAAAATTACTGCAATTTTATAATTCATTTTTTAATGTTAAGAAAATAAGTTTAATTTAGAACAAAATCATTTATGTAGATATGAAAAATTTATTTTCAAATATTAAAGGAGATGCTTTCGGTGGAATAACAGCAGGTATTGTTGCATTACCCTTAGCCTTGGCGTTTGGTGTGTCCTCGGGATTAGGACCTAGTGCAGGATTATATGGTGCTATTTTTATTAGTTTTTTTGCCGCTTTATTTGGCGGAACAGATACTCAAATATCTGGACCAACTGCCCCAATGACTGCAGTAAGCATGATTGTTATTGCTGGCATTATCGCAGCCAATGATGGTGACGTAAATAAAGCACTTCCTTCCATATTAACAGTATTTTTATTAGCCGGGTTATTTCAAATTGGCTTAGGTGGATTAGGACTGGGTAAGTATATTCGATATATACCATATCCCGTTGTATCAGGATTTATGACAGCAATTGGGGTAATAATTATTATCACTCAAATACTTCCTTCACTGGGATATTATCCTAAAGAAGATGTCGATTTTGTTGAGCAGTTTAAACCTATTGCAGAAGAAGTTATCCTTGAAAACATACTTAAAGAAGAGGCAGGTGAAGGAATATTGGTTTTGGAGGATTTCAAGGAAACAATCAATAGAGCTGGTGCTATTACGCAAGACGACATTCTAAAAGAATCTCAGACACTGGCAGCAAAAGAGGCTTCAGGAGCTTATGGAGCTCTAAAGGTGATTCCAAGGGCTTTACAAAATATTAATTGGCTGGAGCTAATCCTGGCTTTGGGAACTATTATTATCATTTTTGGGTTTAAACGGATTACTACAGTAATTCCAAGTACTCTGGTGGCGCTTTTAGTGATGTCCGGTATTGCCGTTGGATTTGGATTGGACTACAGGCCCATTGAAGAAATACCAAGTGGATTACCAATTCCGAGACTGGAGATTTTTTCCGAGTTTAGCATAAGCAGCATCACTCCATACATATTTACTGCACTTACTTTATCGCTTTTAGGCGCAATAGATTCGCTTTTAACCAGTGTGGTTGCAGATAATATGACTAAAACCAAGCACAATCCAAACAAGGAATTGGTTGGTCAGGGAATTGGAAATACCATTGCCGCTATATTTGGAGGTATTCCGGGAGCAGGAGCAACCATCCGTACTGTGGTAAACATCAACTCTGGAGGAAAAACAAAATTGTCCGGTATGATTGCCGGTGTGATGTTGTTTATAATCTTATTGGCATTGGCTCCAATTGCGTCAAGGATTCCGGCTGCTGTTTTAGCAGGAATTCTGATAACTGTAGGAATTGGTGTTATGGACTATAAAGGGTTGAAAGCGATCCCATATTTACCTAAGGATGTAAAAATCGGGCCTTTAAAATTCAGTATGGAGGTAGTAATAATGCTTACAGTTTTAGGGCTGTCTACATTTTGGAATCTGGTTTATGCAGTTGGAATAGGATTAGTAATTGCATCATTGATGTTCATGAAAAAGATTGGTGATTTAACCGCGCAAAGAAGTGATGTGAAACCGTTAAAAGAAGAAATATGGGCTGATGAAATCGATTTCCCTAAAAAATATAAAGAGGAAGTGTTCATTAAGCATCTTAAAGGGCCTTTATTTTTTGGATCCACCAGTGATTTTCAGCAGTTAGCAAAACAAATACCGGACACTGCCTCGTATGTTATTTTAAGATTAGGGAGAATGCAATATATGGACCAGTCCGGATTATATGCTATGGAGGATATGCTTTTGGATTTAAAGAGCAAGAATATTGAGGTCTTGTTTGTAAATCTTTTAGAACAACCAAGATATTTGATGGAACGAATTGATATTATTCCAGACTTTGTTCCGGAAGAACGAATTTTCAATAATTTTAATAAATGTGTCAATTGGATCAAGGAACACGTAAAAGACAATCATAAGTGAATTTAGATAACGTTTTTAAGAATAACGAAAAGTGGGTTAAAGACAAATTAGCTTTAAATGCAGATTATTTTGAAGAATTAGGTCAAGGGCAAAACCCTGAGTTACTCTATATTGGTTGTAGTGATAGTCGTGTAACAGCCGAAGATTTGATGGGCTTGGGTCCTGGAGAAGTTTTTGTGCATCGTAATATTGCCAATATGGTATCAGGAATCGATCTAAGTGCGATGTCTGTGGTGGAATATGCAGTTGTGCACCTTAAAGTGAATCATGTGGTTGTTTGCGGACATTATGCTTGCGGTGGGGTAAAAGCCGCCATGCAATCGGCCGATTTAGGAATTCTCAATTCATGGTTAAGAAGCATAAGAGATGTATATAGAATTCATAGAACCGAATTGAATGCCATTGAAGATGAAGAAAAGAAATATGACCGGTTAGTTGAACTCAATGTAAAGGAACAATGCGTAAATTTAATCAAAACGGCTTGTGTTCAAAAGGCTTTTAGAGAGAGAGGTTTAAAGGTGCACGGCTGGGTTTTTGATGTGCATTCGGGAAAACTCATTGATCTTAAAATCAATTTTGAACATTATCTAAAGGATATCATGGAGATCTATCATTTAGATTAAAAGCCATAGATTAAACCTGAACCTCATCGTCTTCAGAATCACTTTTTATAATGCTTGGAAAGATAGTAGGCGCAAGTGATTTCACAGGTTTATAAAGAATGGATTCTTCAAGTTCTGCCTGGTCAACAAACGGTAAAGTCCGGTTCATTTTGTCAAAAACAATAAGTACTATACTTAGGATCAGTCCAACTTTTAGCGTGCCAAAAACACCTCCAAGCAACTTGTTAATGATTCCTAAAGCCGCGAAATCTGCAATTTTTGTGAGTGCTTTACCCGCAAGACTTATTGCCAGGACAATAACTACAAATGTTATGGCGAAAGCTGTAATATTAATGGTTTTTTCGCCCCATTCAAATCTGCTTTGAAGGATGTCAGCGGCAAAATTACTAAAGTGGATAGCCCCATAAACCCCTAGAACTAAAGCAAACAGACCTGCCATTTCTACAAAAAGGCCTTTTAAAAAACCATTGATCAATCCAAAGAGCAATAAGGCACCCAGAATAATATCTAAAACACTCATAATTATCAATATTTGTGTAAATATAAATTAACTTTGCGACTTAATAACGATAGGATTTAGCAGTTTAATATGTCAAGAGATGAACAATTAAAGGAACGATGGGATTTGGTGGTTGAAAAGCTATCCAATCAATTTGCAGATGGAGACACCATGGATCTTGATGCCATAATTTATCTTATCGGAGTCCAGGAACTGGGTCAAATTCACAGAGAATTCAAAAAAGACCAAAAGCTGGATCTTATGCATATTGCCATATGCAAGCTGTTAATGCCTTATGGGTTTTATGAATTTGATTTTGTGGATGAAGATGGCTGGCCTCATTATAAAGTAAAAGAGGAGCTTCCCAATTTAAAAGCAGGCGAGCAAAGCGTATTAATGAAAGAAGCCATTGTAAACTATTTTGTTGAAACCAATTATATAAAATAGCGTATGGGCGTTACCTAAATGTTAAATGGAACCTAATCCATATAACATTTAGGTCGTGCTCTCGCAAGTCGCTTCCAGACAGTAAACGTCTGGAGAGCTCCAACAATTGCTTGATCACTAACGCAATTGATGGAAAAAATAGTAAATTTGCATTCATTTTGAAGACATATCATGATTGATAAGATTAAAGAACTTATAGCCGAGGCGGAAGCATTCAAAGCGCATTCAAAAGAAGAAGTTGAGGCATTTCGTATTAAATTCTTAGGTAAAAAAGGATTACTGAATGAATTTTTTGCAGAGTTTAAAAACGTTGCAAACGACCAGAAGAAGGAGTTTGGTCAAACCATTAATAAACTTAAAAAAACGGCTGAAGATAAGGTCAATGCTTTAAAAGAAGAACTTGAAAGCAAGGAGGAAGTTAAAGGCGTTTACGGCGATTTATCACGTCCTGGTGAACCAATAGAAATTGGTGCACGCCATCCAATTTCAATAGTAAAAAATCAAATTATAGATATCTTTTCTCGCATAGGTTTCAACGTGAGTGAAGGACCGGAAATTGAAGATGATTGGCACAACTTTACAGCATTGAATTTACCCGAGCATCATCCGGCTCGCGATATGCAGGACACCTTCTTTATTCAAACAAATCCAGATATATTGTTACGTACCCATACAAGTTCAGTACAGGTGCGATACATGGAAAACAACAAACCACCAATCCGAACCATTTCACCGGGAAGAGTATATAGAAATGAAGCAATTTCGGCACGTTCACATTGTTTCTTTCATCAGGTAGAAGGCTTGTATATTGACAAGGATGTCAGTTTTGCAGATCTAAAGCAAACACTTCAGTATTTCACTACAGAAATGTTCGGAAAATCAAAGATTCGTTTGCGACCATCATATTTTCCATTTACAGAACCAAGTGCAGAGGTAGATGTTTATTGGGGATTGGAGACGGAAACCGATTATAAAATGACCAAAGGAACAGGTTGGCTGGAAATTATGGGCTGCGGAATGGTAGATCCCAATGTACTGGACAATTGTGGAATCGATTCTAAGGAATTCACTGGTTTTGCTTTTGGTATGGGAATCGATCGTATAGCTTTATTACTACATCAAATCAGTGATATTCGTTTATTAAGTGAAAATGATGTACGTTTCTTAGAGCAGTTTAAGTCTGCGTTGTAAGCGCTTCATCATTCTTTGACTTGATAAGAAATCCATTAATAAATGAATTTCAATTAAAAGATATTCTACTTTCAAAGGAATAACAAAAGGACTCTATGAAAAAAGATATTAATATTCCTCAAGTAAAAGAGGTTTTCATGGCTGTTGTAAAGGTGTATAATGAGATATATAAAACTCACGATTGGAACACTTATATAATAAACAATAAAGATGTTGATTTAGAAATGATTTTGATTGTTTCCAAAGGATTTTCTAAAGATAAGGAGACCTCCACAATGCGTCATAAGTTGGAGAAGCTTCCTCCAAAAAGCTATGCAAAAATAGAATTGATTCAAGAAGAGGTATTATCTATGAACAATGAGTTCAAGGTTACTTTTTTTGAGAATAATACCATGTTTGATAAAACCTATCTATTCAAAAAGAATACAATAAACGAAAACGCACTGCAACAAATTCCTCTAATGGATGCTAAAGGTGTGTTAGTTAAATAATAAAATAAAGAAAAATGGCAAATAACGAATTTGAAAAAGGAGTGAAATTCTCTTTTAACGACAGCATTAGCTACAATGATAAAGCTGTAGTCAGTAAACATATTTTAAAAAAGGAAAAAGGGAACGTCTCATTATTCGCCTTTGATAAAGGTGAAGGCTTAAGTGAGCATTCAACACCTTTTGATGCAGTGGTTTACATAGTTGATGGCAAAGTTGATATTATTATTGATGGGAAATCAAATATTCTTGTTGCCAATGAAACAATCATAATGCCGGCTAACATTCCACATGCTTTAAAAGCGGTTGAAAGGTTTAAAATGGTGTTGACTATGATAAAGTAGAAGGGTTAATTTATTAGAACCCTTCCGTCTTTAAACTCTTTAAGAGTTTAAATCCACCTTCCCTTAACAAGGGAAGGAGTTTTTTTGGTTAAAATGAAGCTATATTTATAGACTCTATGCTACCAAACAGCCAAATGGTTAGAAATAGTTTTAGTTTTTTTGGTTGATTATAAAATACAGTAAGATTTTTAAACTCTCCTCCTCCCGATAACAATCGGGATTAAGGAGAAGTAGAAGTGGTTATTATTCTTTAAAATGGCTACTGATTTCATCTAATACCCAAGAAACATCTTCAAAAATCAACTTATTTTCAAATCGTATTAGATTAAACCCCAATTCTTCTAGTCTTTCAGTTCGTTCTAAATCATAATTGTGTTGAGCAAAATTAAGATGAATGGCTCCATCTAATTCAATAATTAGCTTTTCTGAAGCGCAATAAAAATCGACAATAAAATTTTCAATACTATGCTGTCTTCTAAATTTACGTCCTTTTAATTGACTTTTTTGAAGATGTTTCCATAATGTGGCTTCAGCCGTGGTTAAGTTTTTTCGAAGTTCTTTTCTTCTTATTTCCAAATATTTGTAGTTATGAATATTCTTTTTCAAAGTTTAACTAAACATTTTCGGTATTAAACTCTAGTTTGAATTTACAGCCATTTTCCCTTGACAAGGGAAGGAATCATTGATTGTGGTAAAATTATAAATAATAGTTACTATTTAAACTCTCCTCCTCCCGATAGAAATCGGGATAAAGGAGGAGTGGATTCAGATTTCAAAAAATCTGAATTCGAAGTGGTTTAATCCAACAATTCGGTTAATTTTTTAAATTCTCTTTTTGGATCTTTGCCTTCATACAAAATGGCGTAAACGGTATTTATAATTGGGATATCAGTTTTCTTTTCATTTTTCTCATTAAGTAAAAATGCGCTTTTAGTAGCATAATAGCCTTCAGCGATCATACTCATTTCCATTTGAGCAGATTTTACGGTATATCCTTTACCAATCATGTTGCCGAACATTCTGTTTCTTGAGAAAACAGAATATCCTGTTACAAGCAAGTCACCTAAATAGGCAGAATTGTTTATGTTGCGTTTTAATTTATGTACATTTTTTATAAAGCGTTTCATTTCACGAATGGCATTACTCATTAAAACACTCTGGAAATTATCACCATATCCAAGTCCGTGAGCAATTCCTGCAGCAATGGCATAAATATTTTTAAGCATTACCGAATATTCAACTCCAATGATATCATCGCTTATTTTGGTCTTTATATATTCACAAGACAGTTTATCGGCTATTTCCTGAGCTTTTTCTGCATCTGCACAGGAAATGGTCAGGTAGGATAATCGTTCAAGAGCTACCTCTTCAGCATGGCAAGGCCCTGCAATGACGGCAATGTTTTCAAAAGGAACTTTATATATGTCATGAAAGTGTTCGCCAACCAATAATCCTGATTCCGGAATGATCCCTTTCACAGCAGAAACCACAATTTTATCTTGAACTTCAATGGCCAGTTTTTGCAGCTCGGAAAACATAAAAGCAGACGGAATTGCAAAGATCAGCACATCTGCATAATCAGCCATTTCATTAATATCATTGCTTAATTTTAATTTTTTTAAATCAAATTCAACAGAACTTAAGTAACTGGGATTGTGCTGCTCTCGTATTAAATGTTCTTTAATGTACACGCTTCTCATATACCAACCTACTTCATCCAGATTTTCACATAGCATTTTCACGATGGCGGTCGCCCAACTTCCAGCTCCAAAAACAGCATATTTCAGTTTCTTACTCATAAATTATAAATTTATATAATCAAAAATACATAAAATAATGGTCTTAATAAGTAGTTGATAATCAATTAAATAAGGTTTTTGGCACACGTTTTGAAAGGTATATGTTATAACTTTTAAATTGTTGGATTATGAAGACTACAAAATTACTTTTAGGATTAGCTTTAGTGACTACATTATTTACTTCATGTATTGTGGATGTCATTCATGATGATGTAGTTTATGTAGATAACACACCAACAATTTCATTGAATCAGCTATTGGGTTCTTATGAATTGTGGTACGTAGACATTAATAAAACAGTGGGATATGGCGAAACACCATTCTTGCAAATGGCATTTACAATGTCTTTTAGAAACGGAAATGTTTATGCCAATAATAATCTGGTTGGAATTGGAAGCCAGGGCAATGGATTTGGGATTCCTGTTGGATATTACGATGCCTATAACATGATTTTGGACATATATCATGATATTGATGGGTATACCACTTTTGATGTGTATCAAATAGACAACAATACTATTGAACTTTACAATCCTTATAACGATACGTCTTATTTCCTGAACGGTTATCAGCGATCTAATTTTGATTACGACTATGTGTTTTATGATAACATTCATTATTTCTTACAGGAATATGAAGCATGGGAAAAGACTTATACAAGTGAATATGGTGTATTGAACGAATTTGACAATGAGAATTATCTACAGTTCCTATCGGGCGGCAACGATTCTACATTTAGAAGTTCACAAGATTTTGATATTGGCAATGTGAATAATATTTACTGGGATTATTCAGGCATTTATGGAGTTGGAGATGTGTCCGGAAATATGTATCTTAAAACTTTAACACTGGATTATGACTATTTTGACAATGAATTCTTTGAATTATACGTTATAAATGACCAGGTTATAGAATTGTACCATGGAGCATCAGGAACTGTTTATGAATTTACAGGCAGAGGATATATACAATATATGAAGGTTGGAACCGAGATAGATAGATCTAAATCATCTGCAGATAAAATGCGTAAGCAGAAAACAAAAAAGAAAGATAATCCAAGAGAAAATACACGAAGCTAAATTTTTTGGTTGGTTATTTAGTTTCAAGACCGCTCATCTGATATTTATGCAGTTGGGCGGTTTCTATTTTTAATTAATAATTGAATTGGCTCGTATTAGAAACCATAATTTTGTATTTTTGATATATAATTTTAAAACACTAAAACCGATGGGATTATTTTCATTTATTAAAGATGCAGGAGCCAAAATATTTGGCGGAAAAACATCAGCAGAAAAAGCTGCAGAAGCCGCAGCAGCAGAATTAAAAGCAGAATCCGCAGCCGCTAAAAAACTGGAAGAAACTATAAGCGATCTACAATTAAAAGTAGAAAATCTTAATGTTCATATTAAAGGTGATATGGCGACAGTAAAAGGAGCTGCTCATGATCAGGCAACAAAAGAAAAAGTAGTGTTGGTTGTTGGGAATTCATCTGGAATTGCAACTGTTGATGATCAAATGACTGTTGAGAATCCGGAACCGGAAGCACAATTTCATACTGTTGTAAAAGGAGATACTTTAGG
>CBDUIO010000004.1:0-28261 GCA_965367355.1 uncultured Flavobacteriaceae bacterium | reverse complement strand
AGAGCCTTCGCCCCAATCTTAAGCCTCTATATTCAGGTTTGATAAAAACATCGATGCCATAAAGAACATCTCCTTTTTTGTTATGCGTATCAAATGTGTAATTGCCCGTTATTTCTTTATAGGTGTGGTGATCATCAAATTTATCGTAATCCACAATAATTGATAAGGCACATCCGGCTAATTGGTCGTTGACTTTAATAACAATTTGTCCTTCATGAAACTTTTGAATGAGTGATTTTATGTGTGATTCCTTCCAATAAGAGTTTGGCATATTGGAATACGCTTGAATCATAGCATCTTTTAATTCCTGATAGTCATCCAGAGTTAAAAATTGTAATTCAATATTTTCTATGTTTTGTATCATTTAATCATTTTATTATTAAAGTTCAGGATTAATTTAATAGTTGTTAATGTTGCAGAAATTACTTGTAGCTCATCAATATAACTATTTGGACTGAGAATTACTTAGAAATATTTTTAACATCTTATGAATCCTTTTTAATTTGTATTTAAAGTGAGTATTATTTTAATTGGTTCCCAGTTTTAAATGATCAATTTCATCGTCATCAAGTTCACCTTCATATTCATCTTTATCAAAATCTTCTTTATTTAGCCAATAATCAGATGATATTATCTGGTAAGTATTAGTTCCCAACGGTTTTAATTCCCAAATAATACTATTGGCATCTTTGAATTCGTGTTCAGAGTCGAGTTGATTACTGAATAATCTTTTCAGCAAACTTTTTTGTGTGAGAAGGTCACTTATAGTTCGAATTACAATTTCCTTATTAACTGTTATTTTTTCGCCCAAGATTAATTCAAAATCGATGACTGAAGCCATTGTTCTTGGAAATTTTCCGTTATATGCATCAAGAAGTAATTGGTTGATATTAAATAAAGGGTAATGCAGAGAAATATCTGGATATTCTTCTGCTACTTTATCTTCCAGCATTTCATGAGAGAGATTGTTTATTTGACCGTCATTAAGGATGCTTCCCAGTTTATATTTTAAAACGATCTCTGCTGCCTCATCAGGCTCAAAGTCGGTTATCGCCATGGACAGCATATCAAATAATTCAGCCTCGGGAACGCTCTTCGCATCTTCATAGTTAAAGAGCTCAAGTAAATTGATATAATCTTCATTTGTCCAGTATCCATCAATTTTGGAGATGGATCTGATATTTTTAAGTCGAAAAGTGAATTTCATAAATTAATCGTGCAATAATATTGAATCCAAGATACTAAAAGTGGATTGAATTTATAAGTGTTAATATGAAACATTAGAAAAATTTTATGAATTCATATTACAGCTTTCTCATTAATTCATTGTGCGGACTACAACGAGTATAACACCAATTCCAAAAATTGTTGTAAAAATGAGCTTGTTATATTTGGCAAGCCAATTTGGAAGAAAAATATCGAAATTTTCCTTTTTTGAATCTGAATAATTTCTGGCCAAAAGGGTCAAAGGGCAGAACATCTTGAAAATCAGAAGTACTATTCCTTCTGTTACAATTAATCCAATACCTATCCATGTGTAAGCGTTAATGTTATTTGAAATACCGGAATAAAGAATATAAAATATAACGATCACAAAAAACAACCAGATCAAAGTGTGAATCAATTTTATTAAAAGTAGCTTGTTTTCTTTAGTCATTTTTTAAACTTATTCCTGGTTCACATCGTTTATTTATCAGACCAAATGGCAAGTTCATTACCTGAAGGATCAAGGAAATGAAATCTTCTTCCACCGGGAAAAGAAAAAATATCTTTTGAAATAATTCCATTGGATTCTACAACCTTTTTTTTAATGCTTTTAAGATCTTTATGATATAAAACAATTAAAACGCCATTTGTAATGTCATCTTCAGTTCTTCTGAATCCACCCTCAACTCCGCTGTCGGAAAAAGCTGTATAATCAGGACCATAATCTGTAAAGGACCAGTTAAAACAATTTTCATAAAATGCTTTTGTCTTTTCAATATCTTTCGCCATGAATTCTACATAGTTGATATGATTATTTTTCATGTTTTATGTTAAATGACCTTAAGAATTCAAATACTTTGACCAAAAGTCAATAAATTATTATCAGGGTCCAGGATTGAAAATTCTTTTTGCCCCCAAGTCTTGGTTTCAAGAGGACCATTTGGATGAATTTTAATTTTCTTTTCTAAAAATGATTTATAAAGAGTTTCGATATCATCAGTTCGTATATAAACCATTCCATAATTCTCCTTAGGGTCCAGTTCTTTAAACTTGAAAAAATGGATTTGAATTCTGTCTTTTTCCAACATCAAATAGTCATCATATTCCTGGTTACCAATTTTCTTGAAACCCAAACCTTTTATATAGTAATCTTTTGTGATGTTTTTATCACGCATAGGCAGTTTTGGATTAATATCTGTGAGCATAATTAATTCTTATTAATTTTCCGTTTTAGACCTTATATAAATTGATCAACAAATTTGGATATTTTTCTACCATGGTAAATTAAGTGGTTTCACTTCGTTTAGATAAAATTCCTCCAGTTTTTGAACATTTTCCTTACTTAATGGCTTGTTGAGACTTTTAATATTATTGTTTAGTTGTTCTACGTTTTTATTTCCCGGAATAACTGTAGAAACTGCTTCATAAGACAAACAGAATGTGATAGCTTTTTCTGCAAGATCATTTTCTGACTTAATGAGTTCTTTTACTCTATTAACCAAATGTGCTCGGGTAACAATATCTTTTTTACTCCAACGATTCCTGATGTCACTAAAAGTGCTTTCTGAATTATATTTTCCGGAAAGCCATCCGGAATCAAGCGGAACTTTTACAATGATACCTACTCCTTTTTCTTTTGCCATATCAAATGCTCTGGCGGCGTCTTGATGTAGTATATTGAAAAAAGCCTCTATCACTTCACAATTAGTTGTATCCATTAACAACTTCATTTCTTTGTAGGTATCTATAGAGGCACCGTAAGCCTTAATTTTGCCTTCCTCGATGAGTCTTTCCAAGATCTCATAATGGTCGTTATTGTTTCCATCGAGAATCTCAAAAGGTGGATTGTGAATGATCAGGGAATCAACATGATCCAATTGTAATCTTTTTAAACTGCCTTCCAACGATTCACGAATATAATTTGAGTTAAAATTTAAACTTCCGGAATCTGTATGACCAAATTTTGTGTTGATAACTATCTTGCTTCTATCGATTCCCTTTAAGGCTTTACCCAGTCTTATTTCACTCGTTCCATGTCCGTAATTAGGTGCTGTATCAAAAAAATTAACTCCCAGATCCAATGATCTGTGAACTATGTTTATGGCTTCTTTTTCCGAAACACTATCCCAACCGGAATTTTCCCCTAGTTGCCATGCTCCAAGTCCGATTTCTGAGACTAATGGTGATTGCTTTATGTATTTTCTATATTTCATTTGAAGGATTAATTAAATTCTGGATGTTCAATTAAATTATCTTTTATGTAACTGATATAGCAACCTTTATTTGGTTTAAAAAAATTTACTTTAATTGTAAATTCCAATATATTATTTCCATTTAATATTACAGCCTATACTAGGTTTTTGGGTCAAGTTGTTCTTCTTATTTTTTAGAATACAGTCAAGAGCATGTCTAAGATCCTTACCTGTAACCGGAATGCCATTTTCGGGTCTGGAATCGTCTAGCTGACCTCTGTATTTGAGTTTTAAATTAGAGTCAAAAACATAAAAATCTGGAGTACAGGCTGCATCATAAGCTCTGGCAACATCCTGTGTTTCATCGTATAAATAAGGGAAGGTATATTTGTTTTTAATAGCACTTGAGCGCATCAACTCCGGGCCATCCTGAGGATAATTTTTAACATCATTACTTGAAATTGCAATAAATCCAATTCCCTTAGGTAAATAGTCCATTGCCAGTTTTGAAAGCTCTTCATTAACATGAATTACAAACGGGCAATGATTACAAATGAACATGATTACTGTTGCTTTTTCGCCTTTAAGTTCATCAAGTAAGAATGTTTTTCCTGTAATTGTCTCGTATAAAGAAAAATTGGGTGCTTTAGTATTTAAAGGCAACATTTTTGAGAGCGTTCGGGCCATTTCTTAGTGTGGAATGATGTTCAACAAATTTAAAGAAACAAAACAATATATTTAAATAGTTTATCAAATTTTAATATCTTGAAACGGTAACTAACAACTAACATATCGCATGAGCGAAATTATCAATTTTGAAGATTTTACAAAAGTAGATCTAAGAGTGGGAACCATCATTGAAGTCAATGATTTTAAGGAGGCCAGAAATCCATCTTATAAATTAAAAATTGACTTTGGTGACCTGGGAATCAAACAGTCTTCGGCACAAATAACTACATTATATAAAAAAGAAGAACTGCTAAACAGACAAATAGTTGCAGTGGTTAATTTCCCTAAAAAACAAATTGCTAATTTCTTTAGTGAATGTCTGGTTCTTGGCGCTTTGAAGGACAAGGATGTGATATTGTTAAATCCTGAAGATAAAGTAATGAACGGTTCTGTAGTATCATAAATTATGCAGGAACTGGATCATGTTGTAATTAATTTTAACAGCAAGGAACTTTGGATACTAAACATTGCTTTGGCTGTAATCATGTTTGGAGTTGCCTTGAATATTTCCATCAATGATTTTAAACAACTTAGCAGGCAGCCAAAACCTATATTGGTAGGTTTGCTTTCTCAGTTTTTCTTGTTACCTGCATTCACATACCTTTTGGTAATATTAATAAATCCAAGACCGAGTATTGCTCTTGGAATGATCATGGTGGCAGCTTGTCCGGGGGGAAATATCTCTAACTTTTTTACGCATTTAGCCAAAGGAAATAACGCGCTGTCAGTTAGTTTAACTGCATTTGCTACATTTTTAGCAATGATCATGACACCATTTAATTTTGAATTTTATGGTAGCTTGTACCCTCCTACATCTCAAATCATTAAAAGCGTTGAATTAAATCCATTTGAATTAGTAAAACTGATTTCATTAATTCTTGGTATTCCACTGATATTGGGCATGTATTTCAGGCATAAAAATCCCATATTGGCTATAAAGTTGTCTAAACTTTTAAAACCTTTATCCATTGCCGTATTTGTTGGCATTGTTATCATTGCATTTGCCAATAATTTAGAAGTGTTTAATAATTATATTGATCATGTCCTTTTAATTGGAATCCTTCATAACTTTCTGGCAATATTATTGGGTTTTATGGTTGCCCGATTCTTTAGATTATCTTTTCAAAATCAAAAGACTTTGGCTATTGAGACGGGAATTCAAAATTCTGGATTGGGATTGTTGCTCATATTTACTTTTTTCAAAGAGATTGGTGGAATGGCAATTTTAGCTGCCTTTTGGGGAATTTGGCATATAGTATCAGGATTAATTTTAGCAAGTTATTGGTCTTCAAGAAAGATTGAATGAAAAAAATTTGGTTACATATAGTTAAAGCCTATATAAATTTAGGTCTCTTCTTTTACTTCAAAAAGATACTTGTCTATAATACAGAAAATGTACCTAAAGATCAACCGGTTTTATTCTTATCAAATCATCAAAATGCTTTATTAGATGCATTGTTGATTGCTACAAAATGTGGCAGATTTGTTTATTTTTTAACTCGGGCAAGTGTGTTTAAAAGATCACTGGTTGATAGTTTGCTACGAAGCCTTCAAATGTTGCCTGTTTACAGAATTAGAGATGGTTGGACTAATATTTCTAAAAACAGTCCAGTTTTTGAAACATGTTCAGAATTACTCCACAAAAATGAGGGGGTTGTTATTTTTCCGGAAGGGAGCCATAGTTTAAATCGTACAGTAAGACCGCTGAGTAAAGGATTTACAAGGATTATTTATGAAACTTTACAGAAATACCCTCAAACAAATTTACAATTGGTCCCTGTGGGAGTGAATTTTATAAACGCAAAGGAATTTGGGGACAGCACATCAATATATTTTGGAGAACCTTTAAATGCGAAAGATTATTTACCGGATTTTTCAAATGAGAGCGTGGTTGAACTTAAAGAAGTCATATTTAATAAAATAGCTGAATTAACTACACATATTCCTGCAGAATCCTATGATAAAGTGATTTCTGCATTAGACAAACTGGATGTTGATTATTTAGATCCGGTTGCAGTAAATGAATGTTTAGCTTCAGGAATTAAGAACTGTAAAACTGTAAAACCAAGAACTTTTTTTTGGTTTAAGTTTGTTTTGAAAATATTATTGAAGTTGCTATTGATTGGTCCATATTTAATATGGAGAGGACTAATTAAACCAAAAATTGATGAAGAGGAATTCATCTCAACTTTTAGGTTTGCAGTTGCCTTAACTTTAGTTCCCCTATGGTTAATTGCACTTGGAATATTTTTATGGTTATCTGCAGGATGGATCATTTCCATTGCCTTTATCGCGATTGTTTTGTTGCTGGATCTTTTGGTACTAAAATTCTAACATAAAAAAACCGCTACCAAAGGGTAACGGCTTATTGTATTTTATTTTTACAGATTATATATCATCAAATTCAATATCTGTAAAGTTTTCAGGAGCACTTTCGTCCTTAGCTTCAACATTCACAGAAGTTGTTTCACTTTCTTCATAGTCCTTTTTGAAGTCTTTCTGATGACGCTCACTGATCACTTCTTCACCTTTTTGGTTAATGATGTAATCTGTCATTTCAGCCAGAATTTCCTTAAATTCTGAAAAATCCTCCTTGTAGAGATAGATCTTGTGTTTTTTGTAGTGAAAAGATCCATCATCGTTAGTAAACTTTTTACTTTCAGTAATAGTCAAGTAATAATCTCCAGCTTTAGTAGCTCTAACATCAAAGAAATAAGTACGTCTTCCAGCTCTTAATACTTTAGAAAAAATCTCTTCTTGCTCCATCATTCCGTTGTAACTCATAATCGTATTGTATTAAATATGTAATTGTTAATTGCTATCAAAAATCTAAAAAAAATACGAAGCAACCAAAAATTAATGTATTTCTTTTTACTTAAATTTTATTTGGGTTTAAACAAAAAGTTTAAACAAAAAATATTTATTTATCTTCTGATTTATCATGATTTGTATGCGAAGTTTCAGAAAGTTGTTTCAGATATAAGTCTTTGTAATAACCGGATTGATTTATCAAAATCTCGTGTGTGCCTTCCTGAATAATTTTTCCGTCTTCCAGTACTATTATTTTATTAGCGTTCTTTGCAGAAGAAACTCTGTGGCTCACAATTATTGTCGTTTTATCTGCCGATACTTTTTCAAGATTATTAAGAATCTGTTCTTCGGTTTCTGTATCAACAGCAGATAAACAGTCATCAAACAATAAGATCTTCGGATTCTTAATAATGGCTCGAGCAATGGAGATACGTTGTTTTTGGCCTCCGGACAATGTAATACCTCGTTCTCCTAAAACTGTATCGTATCCTTTGTTAAATTTGATAATATTTTTATGTACCACTGCATTTTTAGCAGCTTCTGTTACTTCTTCATCAGAAGCGTTCTCAACACCAAACTTGATGTTGTTCTTTATGGAATCAGAGAACAAAAATGCATCTTGAGGGACATAACCAATGCTGTCGCGTAAACTTGTTAAGTTAAGCTCATCAATAGGTGTGTCATCAATGAGGATCTTTCCTTCTGTTATATCGTATAAACGGCCTATTAAATTTAAGATTGTGGATTTACCAGATCCCGTTTTACCTATTATTGCCATGGTTTTGCCCTGATCAATTTTAAAGCTAACATTTTTTAAAGCTTGAATATTAGTGTCTTCATAAGTAAAGGACACATTTTTAAATTCTATGGTTCCATGTATTGGAGTATGTTCCGGAATGGTATTTTTAATTTGAGGCTCAACTTTTAAAAATTCATTGATTCGCTTTTGAGATGCTTCAGCCTGCTGAACAATAGAGGTAACCCAGCCAACAGTGGCCACAGGCCATGTAAGCATATTGACATAAATGATGAACTTGGCAATGATCCCTACACTTTCAATTTCACCCGATATATATTGCTTGCCTCCAATATAGATCACCAAAAGGTTACTGGCACCAATTAACAGGATCATTAGTGGAAAGAACAAGGCTTGAACTTTAGCTAGGTCTACTTGCTTGTCTCTGCTTTCATTTGACAGATCATCAAAATTATTGAAAGTTTGAGTTTCTATACCATATGCTTTTATCACCGAAATGCCTGAAAAAGCCTCTTGTGTAAATGTAGAAAGCTTGGACAGATATTGTTGCACAATTGTACTTCTCTTATTGATCTCTCTACTCAATTTGTATATGATCACAGAAAGTATTGGTAAAGGAATAATCGTGTATAAGGTGAGTTTTGGCGCTGCATTATACATAAAACTAAGAGCCACCACAAATAAAGTAATGGTATTGATACTATACATTATGGCAGGGCCTGCGTACATGCGTACTCGAGACACATCCTCACTTATCCTGTTCATCAGGTCGCCTGTTCTGTTCTGCTTGTAAAAATTCAAAGAAAGTTTTTGATATTGCTGGTAGACCTCATTTTTAAGATCGTACTCAACATATCGAGAAACATTAATGATAGTTTGCCGCATAGAAAATGTAAAAAACCCTGCTATGATTGCTGTGCCAATTAAATAAAGAATATTTTTCAGCAAATTACTTTTAAATAATTCCACGTCATCTCCGGCATGTTTAAGTTGTTCATTCACTACATCAATCGTGGAACCGATAAGTTCAGGAACAAAAACAGTAAATAGCTTTGCAATTATGGTAATTAATATACCTATCAGCAATCTAACACGGTACTTATAAAAATATTTATTAAGGTGGAATAATTCTTTCATTCTATGCCAGGACGCATTTTTTTTTAGAAAAACAAAGATACATGAATAAAAAATAATATTACTTTTGCCTAGTTAAAAATAGTTTTACTCTTAACTCCTTTAAAGGTTCTTAAATATTATGCTAAGTAGACGACATATCCGTGTGAAAGTGATGCAAATTGTTTATTCTTTTAATAAATCGGAAAGTGTTGATCTTAAAATTCCTCAAAAGCTTTTAATCCAGAGTATGGAGGATATGTACAATTTGTATTTATTGCTTATATCATTACTTATTGAAGTTCACGAAAGGGCCGAAAGCTATTTAGACAAATCAAAACTTAAACATCTGGCTACTCAGCAGGAAAAAAATCCGAATAAAAAATTTGTTGATAACAGATTGCTACATCAATTAAAGCAAAATACGGCTTTGCAGGAAGTAATTAAGAAAAGAAAGCCGAACGATTGGAAACTGGACAGCGAATACGTAGAAATCATCTTTAAAAAAATACTGGACAGCGACATTTATAAGAATTATATGAATTCTGATGTGTCTTCGTTTAATGTGGATAAGAAATTCGTAATAGATGTATTTAAAATAATAATAGCGCCTGATGAGAAGTTATACGAATATATTGAAGACAATAAACTTACTTGGCTGGACGATCTTCCCGTTGTAAACACCGGGATAGTGAAATTATTGAAAAAAGCCAAATCAAATTCTGAGGAGTACTATTATATTCCAAAGCTTTTTAAAGATGAGGAAGATAAGGAATTTGGGATCGAACTACTTAAAAAGACCATTTTAAATCAAAACAAATACAATCAGGAAATTGCGGAAAAAACCATGAACTGGGATAGCGATAGACTGGCAATTTTAGATAGTATATTATTGAAGATGGCTGTTTGTGAATTACAAAATTTTCCATCTATTCCTACTAAGGTCACTATGAATGAATATCTTGAAATAGCCAAAGAATATTCTACGCCTAAAAGCAGCGTATTTATTAACGGAATTTTAGATAAAATTGTCAAGGAATATTCTACTCTGGGAAAATTAAATAAAACCGGAAGAGGATTGATGTAACAATTTTTTTAGTATTTTTGACCTTTAAAATAAAAATGAATATTATGAAAAAAGTATTATTAGGATTAAGTGCTTTATGCCTCATAGCATTTACATCTTGCAAAGAGGATGCAACAAGTAAAGTTAAAGAAGAAAACGTAGCGGAAGCTGCTAAAAGAGATGCAAACTCAACAAAATTTCCTGTATTAACCTTTGATAGATCAGAACATGATTTTGGTGAATTGGAAGCAAGAACTAACGTAGAAACAGAGTTTAGCTACACCAATTCAGGCGAAGCTCCTTTGGTTATAACAAATATTGCCAGCTCTTGTGGATGTACAATTCCAAAAGATTGGAGCAGAGAACCACTTGCTCCCGGGGAAAGCGGTAAATTCACCGTAAAATTTAATGGAACAGGAAATGGAAATGTAACCAAAACAGTTACAGTTTCAGCTAATACAGAAAAAGGAAGAGAAGTAGTAAGGATAAAGGCCTTTGTAAAACCAGATCCTAATGCACCTGCAAGAACAAATGTACAAGCAGCAGCAAAACAAGCTGTACCTGCAGCAACGCAGGTTGTTAAGTCAAGCACGCAGCCGGGACATGAAGGTCATAATCACGATTAATTAAAGAAATAATGGGAGAAGGAATAGGAAGTTTTTTACCAATTATTTTAATGTTTGTTGTGGTGTATTTTTTTATGATAGCACCTCAAATGAAACGTCAAAAACAAGAAAAGAAATTTGCCGCAGAATTGAAAAAAGGCGATAAAGTGATTACAAAAAGTGGAATGCATGGTAAGATCGTAGAACTAAACGATAATGATTATAGCTGTGTTTTAGAGACAATGGCTGGAAAAATAAAATTCGACAGGTCATCAATTTCTATGGAAATGAGTAAAAAACTCAATGCTCCTCCTGCAGTAAAAAAATAAATAAATAAGAAAGCAGCTGTTAAGCTGCTTTTTTTATATTCAAAAGTACCGTATCATGACATTAAAATCTATAAAAATTTCAACTCTTCTTTTGGGTTTTTTATTTTTTCAATCTTGTAATAATTCTGAAAAAAAGAATATGGAAAAACACCTTTTGGCTGAACTTGAATATGAAACCAAATCCTTACTTGGCGAGGGCGCATTTTGGAATTACAAAACACAGGAATTGTATTGGGTAGATATTGAAGGTAAACAATTAAATATTTATAACCCAACAACAAAAAACAACCGAAGTATTTCAATGCCTTCTTTAATTGGTACCGTTGTTCCTTATAAGGAAAATGAGGCAGTGGTCGCTTTGGTTGATGGAATATATAAAGTAAATCTTCTTACGGAAGAGGTTACTTTATTATCTGATGTTGAATTCAACATGCCTGAGAACCGATTCAATGATGGTAAATGCGATCCAAATGGTAACCTGTGGGTAGGCTCGATGCACTTTAAACAGTCGAGGCCTAATGCTAGTGTTTATAAGGTTAATGAGCAAGGAGAAACTATTAAAATGATCGATAGTGTCACCATTTCTAATGGAATAGTCTGGACAAAGGACACAAAAACCATGTATTATATTGATACGCCTTCTGCAAACATCATGGCTTATGATTTTGATCCTGATACCAGTACCATTTCCAATGGAAGGGTTGCTGTAAAAGTTTCAAAAGAAGATGGATTTCCTGACGGAATGACGATTGACGAAAATGACATGCTCTGGGTTGGGATGTGGAATGGCAATGCAATAGCTCATTTTAACCCTAAAACTGGAGAACTAATTGATAAAATTAAAGTCCCTGCTCACAACGTAACATCCTGTGCTTTTGGAGGAAAAAATTTGGACATCTTATACATTACAACTTCCAGTCTTGATATGAGCGAAGAAGAACAAAAGGCATATCCTTTGGCAGGTTCTATTTTTAAAGCCAAACCTGGAGTGAAAGGCGTGGAAAGTTGCTTTTTTGGAAATTGAGTTTTATCATAATACCTTAGCAGGATCATGGTAGATTATCAACTTATTTTTGCAGTCCTGTTTGGGATAATTCTTCTCCTAACATTAATCCTAAGGTTTAAAATACAGGCATTTATAGCCCTTTTAATTGCAAGTATAGTCCTTGGTATCCTGGCAGGCATGGAACCATTGAATATAATTACCACCATTAAAGATGGAATGGGTAATACTTTAGGCTTTGTGGCTGTTGTTGTCGGGCTGGGAGCCATGTTTGGTTCTATTTTGGAACATTCAGGAGGAGCAGAAGCACTTGCTAAATATTTGCTTGACAAGTTTGGCGAAAAGAATACTTCATCTGCGTTGATGCTTACCGGATTTTTTGTGGCGATACCTGTGTTCTTTGATGTAGGGTTTATTATCCTTATTCCATTGATCTATTCACTTCAACGGAAAACAAAAAAATCACTACTCCTGTATGGCTTGCCACTTCTGGCAGGACTGGCTGTTACACATGCCTTTATTCCACCAACTCCGGGACCAGTAGCTGTAGCTGATATTTTAAATGCAGATCTGGGTTGGGTTATTTTATTCGGATTTATTGTTGGAATACCTACTGCAATTATAAGCGGACCAATATTTGCCAAATATATTGCTAAGAGAATTCACGTCGATGCACCTAAACTTGAAATGGATGGCATTGCCATTACCAATTTCCCTTCGGTTGGAATGATCTTGTCCATAATTGGCTTACCTATTGTTCTAATAGTAGGAAACACTTTTTTAAATAGTCCGCTTTTGGAAGATATAAATATTCCTGATGTTGTTAAGAAATGGATGGGATTAATAGGTCATCCTTTTACAGCTTTGATCCTTGCCAATTTAATTGCCTGGTATCTGTTAGGTATAAAAAGAGGAGTGAAAAAGGACGATTTGCTTAAGATAACAACTAAATCAATGGGACCAGCAGGGATCATTATTCTATTAACTGGAGCAGGTGGTGTTTTTAAGGAAATGCTGGTTAATACTGGCTCTGGAGAAATGATTGCCGGTTACTTGTCAGATGGTGGAATGGGAATTTTGTTGTTTGCGTTTATTGTTGCTGCATTAATAAGAGTTATGCAAGGGTCGGCAACAGTTGCCATGATCACAGCAGCAGGACTTACTGCACCATTGCTATTAGGAGGTGTTGGGGAATTGCAAAAAGCTCTTATTGTTATAGCGATAGCATCTGGAGCGTCAATCATGTCTCATGTAAACGATAGTGGATTTTGGCTGGTAAGTAAATATTTAGGCTTGACAGAAAAACAGACTTTTAGAAGTTGGACCGTAATGACCACTATTTTAGCATTGGTAGGATTTACAACCGTTAGTATTATCTCAATATTTGTTTAACAACTTTTGTACTTGTCATTAAGACCTATTCCATTAAGGATCATAGGTTTTATTTTCTCTAATCTGCTTAATTTTGTTGGTTCTCGCTTCGCTGATTGAATATATTGGCAATATTCTCTTTGCTTTCCGGGAGTAAGATTTTTAAAACTATTGAAATAACTTTTATCTTTTTCTAATTCAGATTTAAGTTCTTTAGGAATAATGGTTTTTTTATTAGATCTGTCAGGTTTAACCTCTTTGCCTAATTTCTGATTTATAATGGCTTCTTTTACATAAGAAAGGACCGCAGCTTTATCAATATCGTCAATAGATTCAAACCGCATTTGCCTTAGTGCTTTCGTTTTACCTTCTTGTGCATTACTCAACAGATTTTTTTCATCCTTCAAAAAGACTCCATTAAAAAACCAGATTCCAAAATGATTTTTGAATGCACCAAGACCAAGAACATTCTTGCCATTAACAGAATAAACAGGAGCATTCCATTTGATCGATTCTTCGACTTCAGTAGAGATAATTATATCCCTCAGCATGTTTAAAGCATCAGACCATTGTGAGTTAATTTCTATGTATTCTTCAACAGAATTTGCTTTATTCATAATTAAATTTACCAATTTCCCGCATAATTCAGATCATTTTTAAATCGATTTTTCAGAAAATCATATTTAAGTTTTATGATCTGTTTTATATGTAAATAATCATGTGCCAGCCAGTTATTAAGGAAATATTTGGCCGTCATAGTTCCTAATTTTGGATGCTCAAAAGACAAATCCCAGTCGACATTTTTTAGAGTCTTAAGCCAGTTTATAGAGGTTTCTCTTTCTTCAATGAATTTGTCTAGCATGACATTAAAATCCTGTCCTATGTAATCATGTTCTGTAACCCATTGAATCGGATTAAATGAAGGGGGAATTTGATTTGGATTTTCCAAAACCCATTTGGTCCTAAATCGGAAATCGTCGCGTTCCTCGTCATATAAATGGCATAATATTTCTAATAAACACCATTTTTCAGGGTTTTGTTTCCATAGATACAAGTCTTTTTTTTCATTCTTAAATAAATGAAGAAAGACATTTTTATTTTTTTGAAATTGCCCTATTATGAACTCCATAGATTTTATTTGGCCTTTTGCTGAGTCAATTCTGCAATTTTGACGATTACTTCTGTAGCTTTTAATATGCTTTCAACAGGAACGTATTCGTAACGTCCATGAAAGTTGTGTCCACCTGCAAAAATATTAGGACAGGGTAATCCCATATAAGACAGTTGAGAACCATCAGTACCACCACGAATCGCTTTTATCAATGGTTTTATATCCAATTGTTTCATAGCTTCTTCGGCTATATCCACAATATGCATTACAGGTTCAACTTTTTCTTTCATATTGAAGTATTGATCTTTTATTTCTATCTCTATGACCTCACGACCATATTGCTTATTCAAATCTTTAGAAAGCTTTTCAATTGCATCCTTTCTGGCTTCAAAATGCCGTTTGTCATGATCACGAATGATGTATTCCAAAACGGTTTCTTCCACATTTCCTTTGACGGTATGTAAATGAAAAAACCCCTGATAACCTTCTGTATGCTCCGGAGTTTCCATTCGGGGTAAAGAACTGATAAATTCGGTTGCAATAAAAATGGAATTAACCATTTTTCCTTTGGCATAACCGGGATGAACACTCTTGCCTTTTACTTTAACCACAGCGGCGGCAGCATTGAAATTTTCATACTCCAATTCTCCAACCTGACTTCCATCCATGGTGTAAGCCCAATCGGCTCCAAATTTTTTAACATCAAATTTATGTGCGCCGCGACCAATTTCCTCATCTGGAGTGAATCCTACTCTTATTTTCCCGTGCTTAATTTCCGGGTGATTGATCAAATACTCCATAGCGGAAACAATTTCACAAATTCCGGCTTTATCATCTGCCCCTAAAAGCGTTGTTCCATCAGTGGTTATTAATGTTTGTCCTTTGTAAAGCAGAAGGTCATCAAAGTAGCTTGGAGATAATACAATATTCTGTTCTTTATTTAAAACAATATCCTTTCCATTATAATTTTCAACTATCTGAGGATTGACATTTGCACCAGTAAAATCTGGTGATGTGTCAAAATGAGAAATAAAACCAATGGTAGGAACATCATGGTCAACATTACTGGGCAATGTAGCCATGACATAAGAATTCTTATCGATGGTAACATCTGTCATTCCAATGGATTTCAACTCTTCAACTAATTTATTTGCCAGGTCCCATTGTTTTTTAGTACTTGGTGTTGAATCACTCTTGGGATCAGATTCTGTGTCAATTTTAACGTAACTTATAAATCGATCTATAATATGTTGTTTGTTCATTACTCTGAAGAATTTTTGTAAGTATTAATAAGTTATCCAAAAGTACGATTTATAATTATTTTGCTTTTTGAATTGTCTGAATTTTTTTAATAAAGTGATTTTCTAGGGCGAATAAATATTTTATAGTTTATAAAACCTATAAAATTGTTCATTACATCAGGAACTACTCAGTTTATACATGAATTATATCATGTTGTTTTTTGAATTTACAAATCAAAAAATTCATGTACTTTTGTGCAAATATTGCTGTATGTACAAACTTCTTTTAAGACCAATATTCTTTTTATTCGATCCGGAAGCTATTCATCATTTTACTTTTTCAGCAATACGATTTATATCAAAAATCCCGGGAGTACCCCTAACTATCAGAAGCCTATATCAAATTGAAGATAAGCGATTAGAGCGTAACGTATTTGGACTTACCTTCAAAAACCCCGTTGGTTTAGCTGCAGGCTTTGATAAGAATGCGGTTTTATATAATGAACTTGCAAATTTCGGGTTTGGATTTATCGAAATAGGGACAGTGACACCTGTGGGGCAGAAAGGAAATCCGAAGAAACGATTATTCAGATTAAAATCAGATCAAGGAATAATCAACCGAATGGGTTTTAACAATGAAGGCCTGGAAGCTGCGATTAAACAACTTAAAAGGAACAAAGGCAAACTTATAATAGGAGGCAACATTGGTAAGAATACCAATACAAAACCCGAAGATTATACAAAAGATTATTTAGAGTGTTTTAATGCCCTGTATCCTTATGTAGATTATTTTGTACTGAATGTAAGCTGTCCAAACGTTGGTAGTCATGCAAAACTCACTGATAAGGATTATCTGGAAGAACTGATAACTGCAGTTCAAAAGGCCAATAAAGTATTGTCAGGTCAAGCTCAGTCGAGGCCTATATTGCTTAAAATTGCTCCAGACCTAAATGACATCCAGCTAGATGAAATCATCGAATTAGTTGCTAATACTAAAATTGATGGAGTCATTGCAAGTAATACTTCTATTGACCGAATGGGATTAAAGGCATCAAAGGAAAGGCTAAATCAAATAGGAAATGGAGGATTAAGTGGTCAGCCTATAAAGGATAAAAGCACTCGGGTCATAAAATATCTGGCAGATAAAAGCAACAGATCATTTCCTATCATTGGGGTAGGTGGAATACATTCTGCACAAGATGCTTTAGAAAAAATAGAAGCAGGAGCAGACTTGGTCCAGATCTACACCGGATTTATTTACGAAGGACCTAAACTAATTAAAGAAATCAACAAAGCCATCCTAAAACAAGCCTGATGGATTATAATCTGTTGATAGGATTTATGGCAGCTGTTGCTGCATTGGCAATATCTCCGGGACCAGATAATATTTACGTCCTTATGCAAAGTGTAGTCAATGGCAGATCCTATGGATTGGCTACTGTTGCCGGATTGATTACAGGATGTTTGGTACATACGACTCTTGTTGCTTTTGGAGTTTCCGCAATAATAAAAGAAAGTGATTCCTTGTTTTTTGGAATAAAATTATTAGGTGCTTTGTATTTATTATATCTGGCATACAAAGTCTTTAAAAGTGATTCAAAAGTTTCTTTGGCGGATGGCGAAGTACCAAAAAAATCATTGGGGCAGTTGTTTAAGCAAGGGTTTATAATGAATGTATTGAATCCTAAAGTCTCCATGTTCTTTTTGGCATTTTTCCCCGGATTTTTATTTAGTGACACAATGGGAACAGTGGTACAGTTCTATGTTCTTGGATTGCTATTTATGTTAGTTTCATTGATCATTTTTTCATTAATTGCCATTCTTTCCGGAACAATTTCTGAGTATTTAAAAGGCCATAAAAATACCGGTATGTTTTTAAAATGGCTTCAGATAATTGTATTTGTTGGGATTGCAGTTTTCCTTTTAATATCGGAAAAATAACCTAATTTTAAACTACAAAAAAGACGAATGTCCAAAACCGTAAAAATAATTGAATGTCCGCGAGATGCCATGCAGGGAATAAAGCAATTTATTCCTACAGCGCAAAAGGTACAGTTCATTCAGTCTTTGTTACGAGTTGGTTTTGACACCATTGACTTTGGTAGTTTTGTCTCACCTAAAGCCATTCCTCAAATGGTGGATACTGCTGAGGTGCTTTCTAAACTGGATTTGAGTAAAACCACCAGTAAACTTTTAGCCATTGTAGCTAATTTACGCGGAGCCCAAGATGCGTGTCAGCATGGGCAAATAGATTACTTGGGCTATCCATTTTCCATTTCTGAGAATTTCCAGATGCGTAATACTCATAAAACCATATCTCAGTCGGTCACGCTATTGGAAGAAATTTTAAATATTTCAGATAAGAACAATAAAGAAGTCGTGGCCTATTTATCTATGGGTTTTGGCAATCCGTATGGTGATCCATGGAATGTGGAAATTGTTGGTGAGTGGACAGAACGATTGAATAAAATGGGAGTCAAGATATTATCACTAAGCGATACTATAGGAAGTTCAGACCCTGAGACCATTGAATATTTATATTCCAGTTTAATTCCACAATATCCCGAAATAGAATTTGGTGCCCATTTACATACCACGCCAAGTACTTGGTTCGAAAAAGTAGATGCAGCCTATAGATCGGGTTGCAGACGCTTTGATGGAGCCATTCAGGGATTTGGTGGTTGCCCGATGGCGAAAGATGAGTTGACGGGAAATATGCCTACCGAAAAATTATTGTCCTATTTAACTACTAAGAAGGCACATAATTTAAATGCTTTGAGTTTTGAAAGTGCTTATAATGAAGCTTCTAAAATATTCACAAAGTACTATTAAAATAAAAAGGGAATAAGGCGATTTGTTTTTGATTTGTAGATTAAATAATCATCGCCGAATCTTATTTTCAGAAATTTTTCTTCCATTAAAATTTTAATGATCAGTACTGTTATTAAAACTATACTCAGTATAATATTTATCAAATTACTGTTATTTAATACTATTGGCAGATAAAAAAGAATGACAGCGAGATACATCGGATTTCTAATCCATTTATATGGGCCTTTTCTAACTAGGAAATCAGATTTCACTTCAGGCTGGATATTAAAATTCCCCAGTCTCATGGTAAAAATAGCCCAAAAACCAATACCAATTCCTAAAATTTGAAATAGTAGTCCATAGCCTAAAATATTCTGATAATTATAAACTATTAAAAGAACCATTGCTGCTAATTGAAGCATCACTAAAAAAGTCGATTTTTTTGACATTTTTGTAATTTTTTAACATTTATAAAAGTAATATAATTATTATTTAAAATTATTCTAAATAAGCTTTGTCAGTTAAAATATCTGTTTTAATTTCGTATTAAATAACTAACTATTTAAAATCAGTCTAAATAAAAATAATGAAAAAATTACTTCTTCTTGTGGCCATTTTGGCATCTAGTTTTTCTCAATCACAAATAACTCAAATAGATTCAACCACAGCTCAAAACCAGCAGCAGAATGCAGTAAACAGAATTCTTAGTGTTGACAGATCGAGTGGTGTCATAGTTGGTGGTTATGCCCAGGTTGATTACAATCAACCCGAAGGATTGAACGGAAATCTGGATGTCCATCGATTAGTTCTTCTCGTAGGATACAAGTTTAACGATAAAGTTCAATTCGTTACAGAAATTGAATATGAGCATGTTAAAGAATTATATGTAGAGCAGGCATTTCTTCAATATACAATTGCCGATAATGTCAATTTAAGAGGAGGGTTAATGCTGGTTCCTATGGGAATCATCAATGAATATCACGAGCCTACAACATTCAACGGAGTTGAACGCCCCAATGTAGATAAAAGCATTGTGCCATCTACATGGAGGGAAATTGGTCTGGGAGTTACCGGAAAGATCGATAATGCTTCCATACGTTATCAGGCTTATGTATTTAATGGTTTTGCATCAGTAAATGGTGATAATGTTCTGGGAGGATCAAATGCACTTAGGAATGGTCGACAAAAAGGGTCAGAATCCATAATTAGCACACCAAATTTATCCGCAAAAATTGATTTTTACGGAATACAAGGATTAAGACTGGGCTTATCAGGCTATTTTGGTCGATCACAGTCAGAGGACGGGATTCAGGAAATTGAAGGATCAAATGTGGGTCTGTCCATGTTAGGTTTAGACGCCAGATATATTAAAAACAGATTTTCTGCTAGAGGCCAATATATTCATGCAAATTTATCAGATACCGATAAATATAATATCTTGTATGAAACTAATCTGGGCTCGGAGCTCAAAGGATGGTATCTGGAAGCCGCTTACAATTTATTGCCATTAAATAAAGATCAGAGGCTGGACGCTTTTGTTCGCTATGAACAGTATGATACACATGCGGCCACTTTTAAGGCAGGCATAGATAGAAATTTAGCTTATAACAGAAATGAGTGGACAACAGGATTAAGTTATCATATTGCTCAGGGAGCGGTTGTCAAAGCTGATTATCAAATTCTGGATAATGCTATAGAAGGTAATCCATCTAAAGGGCAATTCAATCTTGGATTCGGAGTTTGGTTTTAAAAAATCATTAAATGAATAAAGTACTTTTTACACTGTTTTTGATTATTTCTATAGGCTTGTCAAAAAGCATTCAGAAAAAGGTCAATAAAGAAATTAAAGATGTTTTTAATATTGAACAATTTACTTTTACAGCAGTAAACATCGACTCAGAAATAGCCAAAACACTTCCTTCAACTTTTGGAGACGATAATTTATTTAAAATTGAGACAAGTAATTCTGTTATAGGATTTGCATATGTATCCAAAGCATTTGGAAAAGTTGATTACTTCGATTATCTGGTACTTTTAGACAAAGATTTAATCATATTAAAAACTAAGATTTTAGTGTACAGAGAAGACTACGGAGGTGAAATTGGCAGCTCACGCTGGTTGAAACAATTCATTGGTAAAACACAAAATGATGAGCTAAGATATGGTGATAATATTGCTGGCATTTCAGGCGCTACAATTTCTGTTCAGGTTATGATAAAGGCTATGAACGATCTGTTGAGATCAATTAAAATACTACATTCCAAAAACATACTATAGATGCAAATTAATGGTCTTATAGAAACTTTATCTAAAGAGATTAAACTGCTAATTGGTACGTTTTTAGTTGTGTTAAGTATAGGTTTTTATACAGGTCTGTCTTTTGTTAATAAGACATCTTCTGTTGACCCACATGGGATTCAGGAGCAGTATCTAGGCAATGAAGCCGATGAAGATGCTACGATCATGAAGTTTAAAAAAAGCGATAAAGAAATGCTGTCAATCGTACACAGTCATATCCTGTCCATGTCACTGATTTTCTTTTTAGTAGGCTTGATATTAAGCATTACAAGACTTAACAATACTTTGAAGCTTTTCTTGATGATCGAACCGTTTTTTTCTGTTATTTTCACCTTTGGCGGAATCTATTTGTTATGGAAAGGAACTCTTTGGATGACATATGTTGTAATGGTCTCAGGAATATTTATGACCCTTTCTTTTACGTTTTCTGTGTTTATTATTCTTTTCCAGTTAATTCGTTCTCAGAAAAGTACTACTTAGAGTAATTCTAAATACCTAAATACCTTTACAAAGGTTCAACTTTTCAGTATCTTTGCCCAATTAAAATTAATAAGTTATGAATGCAACAATAGAAAAATTATTAAATGAACAGGTTAAATACGAGGCCTCAGCATCAATGCAATATTTAGCGATGGCTTCATGGGCAGATGCTAAAGGATATAAAGGCGTTTCAGATTTCTTTTATTTACAATCTGAAGAAGAACGGCTTCATATGACCAAATTGGTCAAGTTTATTAATGAACGAAGCGGTAAAGTTGTAATTCCTTCACTGGATAAGCCTAAGGCCGATTTTAAATCCTTAAATGAATTATTTGATAAATTTTTGAACAGTGAAATTTTTGTGACTGAAAAAATTAACCATATCATTTATGAATGCTTACAGCATAAGGATTATAACGTTCATAACTTTATGCAGTGGTATGTATCAGAGCAACTGGAAGAAGAAGCTGTTGCAAGAACTTTATTGGATAAGTTAAATATTATAGGTGATGATAAGTCCGGTCACTATATGTTCGATAGAGATATTAATGCAATTGCTCAGGAAGCAGATGTACCGGAGTAAATAAAGACTTAAATAATATCATAAAAAAGATTCCTTAGAGGGAATCTTTTTTTTCATAATTTAGGATTATTAGCGTTATTTAAGTGATGGCAAAAGACAAGAAAAAAAAGAAAAAAAAGAAGGGCAAAAAAAAGAAAGACAAAGAGTGTTGCGAGAAATACCTTGAGAAAAAGGAAAAATATTGCAAAAGTTGCCCGTTGCTAAAATAGTATTACAAAACAATTCTTAATAGTCTTTAAAATACTGTATATTTGCACGCAATTATAATCGTAATTGCATCATGATAGCACATCAGAACAAAATTCTTGGAGAAGGTCTAACATATGACGACGTTCTTCTTGTGCCTGCCTTCTCAGAAATTCTTCCTAGAGAAGTTAGTATTCAAAGTAAATTTTCACGAAATATTTCACTTAACGTACCAATAGTATCAGCGGCTATGGATACGGTAACAGAGAGTAAAATGGCTATTGCAATGGCTCGTGAAGGCGGGATAGGTGTACTTCATAAAAATATGACAATTGAAGAACAGGCGGAAAAAGTAAGGAAAGTAAAACGTGCTGAGAGCGGTATGATCATAGATCCTGTGACCTTGCCAATGGATGCCATTGTTCTTGACGCCAAACAGAGCATGCATGAACATAGTATTGGCGGAATTCCCATTGTTGACGATCAAGGCGTTTTAAAAGGCATCGTAACAAATAGGGATCTTAGATTTGAGGGAAACAATAACCGGCCAATTGCCGAAGTCATGACCACTAAAAATTTAATTACGGCAGGTAAAGGGACTTCGTTAAAGGATGCTGAAGTAATACTGCAAAATCATAAGATAGAAAAACTTCCGGTTGTTGATGATAACTATAAATTAATAGGGTTAATAACCTTTAGAGATATTACTAAATTGATTCAAAAACCTATGTCCAATAAGGATAAATATGGTAGATTGATCGTAGCTGCAGCCATTGGAGTTACTGGTGATGCGGTAAAAAGAACTCAGGCCTTAGTAAAATCCGGTGTGGATGCTGTTGTTGTAGATACGGCTCATGGACATTCTAAGGGAGTGGTTCAAGTGTTGAAGGAAATTAAAGAGAAATTTCCAAAACTAGATGTTGTGGTTGGTAATATTGCAACTCCCGAAGCTGCCAAATATTTGGTTGAAGCAGGAGCAGACGGAATAAAAGTAGGAATTGGACCTGGTTCAATTTGCACGACCAGAGTGGTTGCCGGGGTTGGTTTTCCACAATTCTCAGCTATTTTGGAAGTAGCTCAGGCTTTAAAAGGTACCGGAGTTCCACTCATTGCCGATGGTGGAATTCGATATACGGGAGATATTCCAAAAGCTATTGCTGCAGGAGCTGATTGCGTGATGCTGGGATCCCTTCTGGCAGGAACAAAAGAATCTCCTGGAGAAACCATTATTTATGAAGGACGTAAATTCAAATCGTATCGTGGAATGGGAAGTGTTGAAGCTATGAAACAGGGTAGCAAAGACAGATATTTTCAGGATGTGGAAGACGATATTAAAAAACTTGTTCCTGAAGGAATTGTTGGACGTGTTCCCTATAAAGGCGAATTATATGAAAGTATTCACCAGTTTATTGGGGGTTTGCGTGCTGGTATGGGTTATTGCGGTGCCAAGGACATTGAAACCCTGAAAGAAACCGGAAAATTTGTTAAAATATCTGCTTCAGGAATTCAGGAAAGTCATCCGCATAATGTTACCATTACAAAAGAAGCTCCTAATTATTCGAGGTAAAATATAGGAGTTTAAAGCAAACTTTATTCATTCTCGTTTTACATGGGCAGAATAATTTGGAATATTAAGCCCTAAAATGATGTCATGATTCGCAATTTGCATTTCACCTGAATTCGAGACCTTTAAAATTCCACTGCCACCTCTGTTTTCGAGTTTATTTCTCTGGCTTGAAGTTAAAAGGCTATCGTCATCGAAAACAAATTCATCAATATAATATTCATTAATGGAATTTGGCTCTTTTATTGACGGATGAATATGCGCAGGTGAATTAGAATTAGGATATGAACCCGGACGAACGGTATAAATTGAATAATTACCATTTTTATCTGATTTTACCCATCCCCTGATGTATCCATGTCGCGAAACCCTTTTATCCAGCTTCGGCTTATTCTCATAATAGCCTTCAGTATTTGTATGATAGTAATACAAGATGACATCAGGAGCCGGAGTTTTACCATCAACTTTAAAAATTCTACCGGTTATTAATAGTTTTTGTCCTATTTGACTCCAGCCTGAACTGGTATCTGTAGAGTTGATCTTTTCAGGCATTCCAATGTACATAAACTCACTATTCTCAAATGGGCCTCCAACCAGAACTTGATTTGTGCCCTGCTTGTTTGGATTTGATTTATTGGTATTATTTGATTGACCAATGCAGCTGGGGAATAAACACAATATAAAGATCAATACGGTAAAAGGAAAATACGTCTTCATTTTTTAGTTTTTAGAATAAACCTGACCGCGATGAGGTTTTAAAGCATCTCTTATGGGTTTCATTTCATTTTCATTTACTACCAGATATGCAACACTATGAATCTCTGATAATTGTTCGATTCCTGTGATTTTAATATTTAGTTTTTCAGCACTTATGTAATCCTTTAGATGAATCTCATGATGTTTTGCAATTTGCAAGGCATCAGGTCCACGAAAATCCCAGATCAGTTTTAGTTTACGCATTAGCTACAGAAAATCCGGTTTCAGCAAAATTTTTAAAATCTGTCATATATTTCAAAGACTGCTTTTTGAAGGCTCCTTTCATAAAAGTAGTCATAAGTTTCATCATGAAATTCTGAGGAATAAACTCCGCCTTGCTTGTCCATTTTGTAAATCCATCTGCCGTTTGAACAAAATAGTTTTCCTGCTTATTGAACATACCCTTTGCGCTGTAGGTCATATGAAATTCTCTCGGTAATTTTTTATGTGTAATTGTTTCTATGAGCTCCATGTCTCTGTTTTTAAACTTATAACTAAGTTTCATTTTCGCGCCAACTTTCCCGGGAGTTCCTTCCAAATGTTCATATGCGACAAGTCCAACTTGCCAATGTTCCATGTTGTCTGAATTATCTAATTTTTCAATGAATTTATCTAAAGGCAATTCTACAATTATTTCACTCGTATATCTCATAATTAGCTTGCTTTGGTCTATTTAAATATATTGATTTTTTTTCAACAACTTATTTTCGGTTAAAATTTGTAATGGACGATTATTATATTTTATAAAATAAAGAAGAAATTTTAATACTAAAGTCACTTGCTAATCGTTAGTAAAGCGAACTTGTTTAATACACTTATATTAGTATTTTTGTCTTACCTGAAAATAAAAGTTTTAACAAATGAAAATTAAGTTTTTATTCTTTCTTTTAGTATCGTTTTTTTCCATTTCCATATCAGCACAAATTAATGACAATGATGTCCTTTTTACTGTCGATAATGATAAAGTCTTAGCTTCGGAATTTATACGGGTTTATAACAAAAACCTTGATCTAGTAAAGGATGAGTCTCAAAAAGATATTGATAATTATTTGGAGTTATTTATAAACTACAAATTAAAACTTCAGGAAGCAAAAAAACTGGGGTTCAATGAAAAGCCTGAATACATAAGAGAACTATCCAATTATAGAAAACAGCTGGCTAAAAATTTCCTTACCGATTCTCAAGCGACGGATGAACTTGTTAAAGAAGCATATGAAAGAGTGTCTTATGAGGTAAACGCCAGTCATGTACTAATAAGGGTATCTGAAGATGCTCCTGCAGAGGATACTTTAAAAGCTTACAATGAAATTTTAAAACTTAGAGACCAGGTTTTAAAAGAAGGTTTTGAGGCTGTGAAGAATAAAGTTCATAACGGGCAGACCATTTTTGCAGAAGACCTTGGTTATTTTGGTGGTTTCAGGATGGTATATCCATTTGAATCAGCAGCTTTTAATACACCAGTAGGGGAGCTGTCCCAGCCATTTAGGACTCGATTTGGATATCATATTGTTAAAATTTTCGATAAAAGAAAATCTAAAGGCGAAGTCGAGGTTGCCCATATACTTATTTCCAAGCAAAAAAAAGCTGATGATTCCATTTCTCAGAATCCGGAACAACGAATTAATGATATATATACCAAATTACAGCAGGGTGAAAATTTTGAAAGTCTGGCTAAGCAATTTTCTGAAGATAAAAATTCAGCAAGTAAAGGAGGTAAACTCTCTCCATTCAGTAGCGGACAGCTAAACTCAAAAACATTTGAAGAAACAGCTTTCAATCTGGAAAACCAAGGCGATTATTCAAAGCCTGTTGAAACAGATCTGGGATGGCATATCATAAAGTTAATCAATAAAAAACCGGTTGAATCTTTTGAGAACATGAAAGGACAACTGGAGCTTAAAGTCAAAAGGGATTCAAGATCTAATTTGATCAATGAGGCCTTTGTTAAAAAAATCAGAGACCATTACAAGGTTACAGATAATTATGAGGCTTTACAGTATTTCAATACTATAGTAACAGATTCATTTTATAAGCGTAAATGGGAGATCCCGGAAAACCTAAACAAAGAAAAACATTTGAATTCTATAGGTGAGAAGCAATTAACCTATCTCGATTTTGCCAATTACCTAAAGAATGCTCAACGAAAACTTAGAAATCAAAAACCGCTTGAATTGGTCGTCAAGGATAATTATAAAGAGTTTATCGATAGTCATGTATTGAAGTATTATGAGGATAATCTTGAAAATGAAAATAAAGAATTTTCAAATATTGTTGATGAATATAGAGATGGCTTGTTGCTGTTTGATCTAATGGAGTCTGAAATTTGGAATGCAGCCAAAAAAGATAGTATGGCTGTTAAGGACTATTACGAAAAAAATAAGGAGGATTATTTTGTAAACGAAAGGGTTGATGCTCTGGTAGCGTCATCTCCTAAGGAAACTGTTATAAAAAAAGTCTCCAAAATGCTATCCAATGGTATGACAGAAATTAAAATAAAAGATGCCTTGAACAAAAAAGGAAAAGTAAATGTTATATTTACATCCGGATTGATGGAAAAAGGTCATCAGGCATTACCACCGGAATTTCAGTTTAAGGAAGGTCTGTCAAAAATTTACAAGCACAATGATTCGTTTGTAGTTGTAAATGTCAATAAAATTCTACCCAAGGAACAGTTGTCATTTGAAGACGCCAAAGGTAGGGTCGTAACAAACTTTCAAGATCAAAAGGAAAAATCCTGGATCCAGGAATTGCATCAAAAATATAAGGTTGTAGTGAATAACGAAATATTAAATAAAATTAAAGCTCAAATTAAAAATTAATTGAGGAACTTAATTTACATATGCCTTTGTACATTCCTGTTGTTCTCATGTGATTATTTCGTCAGAAAAGATCAGCAAAACACCATAGCAAGAGTTAATGAATCCTATCTTTATGAAGATGATATTAAAGATTTGGTGACTGAAGAAACCAGTAAAGAGGATAGTATTCTAATAGTGAATAATTACATTACGCGATGGGCGACACAACAACTTTTAATTGATGGTGCAGAACGCAATATTTCAGAAGAAAAACAATCGGAATTCAATAAGTTAGTAGATCAATACCGAAAGGACCTATATACCAAGGCATATATTGAAGCATTGGTTAAAAGAGATCTTAATGAAAAAGTAAGTTTACAAGAAGCCGAAGAATACTACACAAATAATAGTGAGACCTTTAAGCTAAATGAAGAGCTTATAAAATTAAGATATATTAAAGTCGACGAGAACAGAAGTGATTTTGCACAAATAAAGGAGCGATTCAAACGATTTAACAATGAGGATAAATTTTTGCTGGATTCAATCTCTATACAATTCAGTTCATATTCATTAAATGACTCGATCTGGGTTAAATTGAGTCAGGCTGTAAATAAAATTCCTGTTATAACCTCCGAAAATAAAAATCAACTGTTAAAAAAATCTAATTTTATACAACTCAAAGATTCATTAGGAGTATATTTGATGCAAATTAATGACGTATTGTTGCGGAATGAAACAGCGCCACTTGAGTATGTAAAACCTACCATAGATCAAATAGTCATTAACCGAAGAAAATTGGAATTAATTAGAGAATTGGAAAAAGATATTACTTCAGATGCGATCAAAAACAAACAATTTGAAATATACAATTAATATGCAGCAAGTTCTTCTTCTTGCGGCAGTGTTGTTTTCTATTACAATAAATGGACAAGAAATAATAGAAGAGAACAATGAAAAGGAACAACCAAAAATAGTTCTGGATAGTGTAAACCCTCAAAATCCGGTTAAAGTAGATGGCGTTGCAGCGGTCGTTGGAGATTATATTGTCTTAGATTCAGATATCGATAAAACATTTCAGCAATTAAAAGCACAGGGAGTATCAACAGCAGAAATATCACGTTGCCAGTTATTTGGAAAATTACTGGAGGATAAGCTTTATGCGCACCATGCAATTCAGGATAGTATTATAGTATCTGATGCTGAAATTAGATCTTACGTTGATCAGCAGATAAGTCAGTTTTTACAGCAAAC
>CBDUIO010000003.1:0-32439 GCA_965367355.1 uncultured Flavobacteriaceae bacterium | reverse complement strand
CTGAAGGTGTTACATCAACCCGAATTGTTGAGATGTTCAATGCTGAGACCAATAAACTTCTGGTTAAATCTGAAACCATCTGGTGTTTTATGAATTCCAAAACTAATAAGCCTTCCCGCATTTCTCAAGAAATAGTAAATTTATTCAACTAATTTGCCTATGATATACTAATTTCTAAAAGCAAAAGTTATAATTTAGCCTTCTTATTAAAAAATGAATATGAAACAATTAATCTCTTTCATTTTATTAATTTTTTTAGTGACTGTATGGAGCTCTTGCAGAAACGACTTTGAGTTTTCTTCGAGTACAGTTCAATTGCAATTCTCAAAGGATACTGTGTATTTAGATACTGTTTTTACTAATATTGGCTCCAGCACCTATAATTTAAAAGTCTATAATAGCTCCGATGAGAATATTCTAATTCCTAATATTTCCCTCGGACTTGGAGAAACTTCAGAATATCGTTTGAATGTTGATGGAATTCCGGGTAAAATATTTGAAAACATAGAATTATTGGCAAAAGACAGCATGTATGTTTTTATTGAAACTACTATTGACATAAGTACATTATCAAATAACACTGAATTTTTATATACAGATTTTATTGAGTTTGGTAATGATGCAAATTCTCAAAAAGTTCAGCTAGTAACATTAGTTAAAGATGCTGTTTTTATTTACCCTGCGAAAGATAATACCACCGGAATTATTGAAACTCTAACTATAAATGTAAATGGAGAACCTGTAGAAACACAAATTCAAGGCCGTTACCTGGGTATCGAAGAATTAACATTTTCCAATGAAAAACCATACGTTATTTATGGTTATGCAGCCGTACCGGAAAATGAGACCTTAACCATGGAAGCTGGTGCTCGAGTTCATTTTCATGCTGATTCAGGTATTATTGTTCCAGATAACGCATCTTTAAATATAAATGGCGAAGATAGTTTAGATGACGAATTAATGGAAAACCAAGTCATACTGGAAGGTGACCGACTTGAACCACTGTTTGAAGATGTACCCGGACAATGGGGAACTATCTGGCTTTTGGATGGAAGCTTGAATAATATAATTGACCATGCTACCATTAAAAACGCGTCTGTTGGTATTCTATGTGATGGAAATGATTTTGAGATAAACAATAAATTAACAATTACAAACTCTCAAATTTATAACTCCAGTAATTTTGGCATTTTGGGAAGAGCTACTTCCATTAGAGGAGAAAACCTGGTAATTAATAATTCCGGACAGTCTTCATTTGCGGGAACATTTGGCGGAAAATATAATTTTACACATTGTACCATAGCTAATTATTGGAATAATAGTTTCAGGCAATTCCCTTCGGTATTGATCAATAATTTTGTGATAGATGCAGACAATAATGTTACTGTGAATGATCTGACAGAAGCCAATTTTAATAACAGTATAATTTATGGCAGTGATAACCCTGAAATAATAATAGAAAACGAAGGCAACTCAGAATTCAATTTTAAATTTACCAATTGCCTGATTCGATTTGATAATTCCAATAACAACTTCACCCAACCGGAATATAATTTTAATAATGTTAATTTTTATGAAAATTGTATTTTCAATGAAAACCCAGACTTTTTAGACCCCGGAACAAACCAAATGATCATTGGAGAAGAGTCGGCAGGAATTAACAGAGGAAATGCATCATTTGCATCGCAGGTACCTTTTGACATAACGAATCGCAACAGAACAGCCACTCCAGATCTGGGTGCTTATCAGCATATCATTTTTCAAGAATAATTGAATTAAACAGCAGTTGATTTAGCAAATAAAGGCAGATTGCTCATCAGTGCATTCACTTTAACGGCAATTGACTCAAGAATATCATCATCTTCAAAATTCTTTACGACATTATCAATAAAGTCTACTATTGTCTCCATGTCGCTTTCTACTAACCCACGAGTTGTAATCGCAGCTGTACCAACTCTTATTCCCGAAGTTACAAACGGACTTTTATCATCAAATGGAACCATGTTCTTATTAACCGTGATATCAGCCTTTCCAAGTGCTTCTTCAGCTTGTTTACCGGTAATGTTCTTATTTCTCAAATCAATCAGCATCATATGATTGTCTGTTCCACCGGAAATGATATGATATCCTCTATCTACAAATGAATGAGCCATAGCAGCTGCATTCTTTTTAACCTGAATTATGTAATGCAGGAAATCATCGGTTAATGCCTCGCCAAAGGCGATTGCTTTAGCTGCTATAATATGTTCTAGAGGTCCTCCCTGATTTCCTGGAAAAACAGCAGAATCTAATAATGATGACATTTTACGCAAATTTCCATTTTTCAATTTTAATCCGAAAGGATTGTCAAAATCCTTACCCATTAAAATCAAGCCGCCTCTGGGACCGCGCAAGGTTTTGTGAGTTGTTGTTGTTACTATATGGCAATGAGGAATTGGATCATTGAGAATTCCCTTTGCTATCAATCCTGACGGATGCGAAATATCTGCAAGTAAAATGGCATTGACACTATCGGCGATTTTTCTGAAACGTTTAAAATCAATATCCCTTGAATATGCTGACGCACCGGCAATAATCAACTTTGGTTTTTCTCTATTTGCAATCTCCTGAATATTATCATAATTTATGACTCCTGTTTCCCTTTCAACTCCATAAAAAACCGGATTATATAATTTACCCGAGAAATTAACCGGAGAACCATGTGTTAAATGTCCACCATGAGAAAGATCAAATCCCAGAATTTTATCACTGGGTTTTAAACAAGCTGCATAAACTGCAGTATTTGCCTGACTGCCCGAATGCGGCTGCACATTTGCCCATTCTGCTCCGAACAATGATTTTGCCCTGTCAATTGCAATCTGCTCAACCTCATCAACAATTTCACATCCACCATAATATCGTTTACCGGGATAACCTTCAGCATATTTATTAGTTAAAACTGAACCCGCAGCTTCCATGACCTGTTCGCTCACAAAGTTTTCTGATGCAATAAGTTCCAGTCCTTTAAGTTGTCTTTCTTTTTCAGCTTGAATTAATTCAAAAATTTGTTCGTCGCGTTGCATATTTTTAATTAAATTTTTTCAAAAATAAGAAATACATTAGTTTAAATGATCAAAAAAAACAGATTTGCTCAGTAGTTTTTCAATAGGTTATTAACCATAAAATACTAACATTTATTTTACATATTAAATTAGTATTAAAATCAAAAATTATGTAGGTTTGAATAATAAAACAATTAATTTTTGCAGATATGACAATAACAGCCAACGATCCTGATAGAACTTCATGGTTGCATGTAGACAAGAATTCAGATTTTCCAATTCAGAATATTCCGTTTGGTGTTTTTTTAACAAGAGATGATATTATTACCATAGGAACACGAATTGGAGATACTGCAATAGATCTTGGCGCTTTGCATCAATTGGGGTATTTTGATGGAATTCCGCTTACAGATGATATTTTTTTACAGGACACATTAAATGATTTTATTGCCGATGGAAGGCAGACATGGAGAGCAGTACGAAAGAGAATTGCTGAAATTTTTGATAGTAATAATGTTTTATTAAAAAATAATAAGCAGCATAAAGAAATTGTTTTATTTCGCTTAGATGAAATTGAAATGCAATTACCTGTGCAGATTGGTGATTACACCGATTTTTACTCGAGTAAAGAACATGCCACCAATGTTGGATCCATGTTTAGAGATCCTGAAAACGCCCTTTTACCTAACTGGTTACACATACCTGTAGGTTATCATGGCAGAAGCTCGTCAATAATTCCATCTGGAATACCAATACACAGACCTCAAGGACAAACACTTCCCAATGGTGCTTCAGAGCCCGTTTTTGGACCTTCCAAATTAGTTGATTTTGAACTTGAAATGGCATTTATTACAACAGATGCTAATGATCTTGGTGAACCTATTCCAATAGAAGAAGCGGAAGAATATATTTTTGGTTTAGTATTATTTAATGACTGGAGTGCTCGGGATATTCAAAAATGGGAATACGTACCACTAGGACCATTTTTATCAAAGAATTTTGCTTCATCTATGTCACCATGGATTGTAACCCTAGATGCACTTGAACCTTTTAGAGTTGAAGGACCAAAACCAATAAAACCTCAATTACCATACTTAAGATACAAAGGCAAAAAAAGTTTTGATATCGATCTGGAAGTTGCCATTAGACCAAAAGGCGCCAGTGAAACTGTTGTGAGCAGGTCTAATTTTAAATATATGTATTGGAATATGTCGCAGCAACTTGCGCACCATACCGTAAATGGTTGCCCGGTGAATTCAGGAGACCTTATGGGAAGTGGAACTATTTCTGGTCTGACACCTGATTCTTTCGGGTCTATGCTGGAATTGACCTGGAAAGGTGAAAAGCCCATAAAGATGAAAGACGGAACTGAACGTAAATTCATCAACGACTATGATACAGTTATCATGCGTGGCCATTGTGAAAAAGATGGCACCAGGATAGGCTTTGGACAGGTAAGCACACAATTGCTTCCGGTCTTTAATCCGAAGAAAAAGAAATAATTAAAAAACCCTCACTTTTAGCTGAGGGTTTTTTTTGGTATAAGAATTGAATAGAAATAAATCAACCCTAAATATAATTTCATGAAAAGATTAATCATTTTTTCCGTAATAATTTCAATACTAGTTTCCTGCAGTGGAAGAAAACAAGTTGAAAAAGCCCTGAATACAGGTAATTATGACCAGGCCATTTACAATGCTTTAAAAAAGTTAGAAACCAATAAAGACAAAAAAAGAAAACGGGATTATATCATTCTTTTGCAGGATGCCTTTTATAAAGCTGTTGAAAATGATCTGACTACCATAAAAAATCTAAAAAAAGATAACAACCCTGAACTATACAGTGATATATATGACACATACGTTCGTCTAGATTCACGGCAGGAGTCCATAAAACCGGTATTACCGTTAAATATCAACGGCAAGAACGTTCAATTCAAGTTCAAGGATTTCAGTGATGATATTGTGAATTATAGAGGAAAAACTTCGGAATACTTGTATGGAAAAGCATCAAATCTGCTTAAATCCAATGATAAACGCGTAATTAGAGAAGCGTATCAGGAATTAAGCTATCTGGAATCCATAAATCCAAACTTTAGGAATACTAGAAACTTAATGAAGGAAGCTCATGAAAGGGGCTCTAATTATGTAAAAGTAACCATAGAGAATCAAACCCAGCAGGTGATCCCACAACGTTTGGAAGAAGATCTTTTAAATTTTGACACCTATGGTCTTAATAAATTCTGGACTGTATACCATGCCCAGCCTGACCAAAACTTTAATTATGATTATGGTATGCAATTACAATTAAAGCATATCAATATTTCTCCGGAACAAATTCGTGAAAAAGAAATTTTAAGAGAAAAAGAAATAAAGGATGGTTGGGAATATCTGTTGGATGGCAATGGTAATGTTATGAAAGATAGTCTAGGGAATGATATAAAAACGGATAAATTCATAAATATATCGGCTAGATTTCTTGAGTCCCATCAAACAAAATCTACTCAAATATTGGCAGATGTTGTGTATACCGATTTAAATACCAGTCAAATTTTAGACAGGTTTACAATTGATAGCGGATTCGTTTTTGAAAATATCTTTGGAGCATATAGAGGTGATAAAAGAGCATTAACTGATGAGGATATAAATATCATCAACAATAACAGAATGATGCCATTTCCACCTAATGAGCAGATGGTTTATGATACTGGTGAAGACTTAAAATTTAAATTGAAGAAAATTATTAATTCTTATAATTTCTAAATAACAAAAAGTTTTATTTTTTAAGGATCTTAAAAGTGGTCGTTTTACCTTTTTTCTGAAACCTAATGAAATAGATTCCGGTTTTATAACCAGACATATCTAAGTTCAAATCGGATTCATTTTGAATAAAACTAGTCACTTCCTGACCGCTAATGGTATAGATCGTTGCTCTTGAACTTTTTAAATCAATAGGTAATTCAACTTTCAATGTGTCAGCTACCGGATTTGGAAATATTTTAATATTATTTTTATTAAAATCAGAAATTGATAAGGCACTTTCCTGATAAACCCTTACATAATCAATTTCCATTTCACTTTCAGTAAAACCTGTGTCAATAATACTGGGCAATATTGCTACATTTAATAGTATAAACTGATCATCTTCAAATGGCCATGTGCTAGAATTCAGGATTGCCGGTTCATATGTATAATGCTTAACACCATTTACCTTAAAAACCATTTTATCTTCAAACCAATCTAATGTATATACATGAAAAGCTGATGAAGCAGTTGCAATGGTCTGCCCTCCTTTATTCACTGTGTTACCTGAACTGGAAGGTGTATGCAAAGCACTTTGCACAAAATTCTGGTCGGTTCCCCAATGTTCCATAATATCAATCTCACCACAAGCAGGCCATCCTGCCGTGCCAAAACCCTGGATATCCCAGTAGCCACCATCTTCATTTATATTTTTACCTAAGGTCCAAATTGCAGGCCACGTACCTACACCATATGGTAACTTAGCCCGTACTTCTACTCTGCCATTTTTAAAAGTAAATTTTGAATTTAATCTGGCAGATGTATAATCTTTGGTTTTACCTTGATCGGTAAATGTTTCTTTTTTGGCAACAATCTTTAAAGTACCGTTGCTTACATAAGAATTGTCAGTTCGATTTGTGTAATGCTGTATTTCGCCATTGTACCAGCCGCTTCCATTAGGCAATTGCGTTTGATGATGCCAGTTTGTTGAGCTTATTGCACCTGCGCCTTCAAACTCATCAGACCACACTAAATTATCAAAAACAGGATCATTGGACGTGGATTCTTCTTGAAGAATATCATCTATATATGCTAAAACGTGGTCGTTATTATTTTCTCCATTAACCTGAATAACAACTCTGTTAAAATCTGTTCTCGTAATAGGTGGTGGCGAGCTAACATCCAAATTAATGTAGTTATCATTTTCAAAATCGAATGTAACTTCCTGCCACTGATCTAAAGCAATTGGTTTTATAATCTCACTTTGTGTGGACCAAGGAGCACCTAAAGTACCATCCTGCAATTTTAATGATATTTGATTGGTCTGACCTCCGGTTAAACCAGTTGTTGGCACATAAATTTTTAATTTAAATGTATTGTAAGTCGAAAGATCAAAATTAGTGGCAACATTAAATCTTACATTGGCATACTGACCTCCAGTATCATTATATTCTAATACAGTTGAAGACGTATTTATACTTTGCTGAAAAGGGTTAACCAAATTGTTGTTTAAACCACAATTATCTCCAAACCAGGTTGTGATATTACCGTTACCTTCAAAATCATCCTGAACTGTTTGTCCAAAATTATTAAAGGAAAGTAAAAAGAAAAAAACTAGTAAAATTGAACGCATTTGCTAAGATTATAATGTAATTCTCAAAAATACATTTTTAGCTACAACAAGCAAATAAAGAAACCTATATAAAAACCATACACTGAATATTGTTGATAGAAGCTATGTGATAATTAATAATTTTTTATAATCTAACCTTATTAAAGATACTTTTCTAAATCGATTGAATGTATTGCTCCATGAGACTCATGAGCTACCACCACTCCATTTTTAATAACCAGTAATTGCGGAGATTGATGAAACACTTGAAATTTAAAACCTACTTCATCTGAAACATCCCTGTAACTTAACAGGTCCAAATAGTATAAGTCTAATTCCTTTTCAGTTAAATTATAGTTATTTACGAACTGATTAAGCACCATTCTGCTTATTCCGCATCGCGTAGAATGTTTAAAAATAACCTGAGTTTTTATTTTAGATTTCTCCTCTATTTCATATAATTGATCAATCAAGTTTAATGGAATCCAGGGCAATACCTTTTCTTCCTTTTCTTGTTTAGTACTTCCAAATATCTTATTTATAAAACTCATTTATTTAATCTTTTAAACTGCAGGAGCAAAAGTAGTCTAAACTATTATTGATTCCTTACAATCTGACTAAAAGTCACGCTATAGTACTGGTTTTAAGACATTTTGTCTATTGAATTGTATTGGTAAGATTATTGCCCTTAATGTTGTGAAAGAAAAAATTGAACATATGAACTTTAATAATTATACAATAAAATCACAGGAAGCCATTCAGCAGGCGCAACAACTTGCACAGGGTTATGGTCATCAACAAATTGAAAATGAGCATTTATTCAAGGCAATTTTTAATGTTGATGAAAACGTTTTGCCGTTCATCTTGAAAAAATTGAATGTTAATGTTTCCTTGTTAAATCAAATTCTGGACAAGGAACTGGAAAGTTTTCCAAAAGTTTCGGGAGGAGAGATCATGCTATCTTCAGCGGCCGGAAAAGCGTTGAATGAAGCTGCAATCATTGCAAAAAAGATGAAGGATGACTTCGTTTCCATAGAACATTTAATATTAGGAATCTTTAAAACAAAAAGTAAGATCTCACAAATATTAAAGGATCAAGGTGTTACTGAAAAAGGATTAGAAACCGCCATTGAAGAATTGCGAAAAGGAGACCGCGTGACTTCACAAAGTCAGGAGGAAACTTACAACGCACTTAGCAAATACGCAAAAAATCTTAATCAGTTAGCCAAAGATGGTAAACTGGACCCTGTAATTGGTCGTGATGAGGAAATTCGTAGAATTCTTCAGATATTATCTAGAAGAACCAAGAACAATCCAATTCTGGTAGGTGAACCGGGAACGGGTAAAACTGCTATTGCAGAAGGTTTAGCCCATAGAATTATTGATGGTGATATTCCTGAAAATTTAAAGAACAAACAAATCTTTGCTCTGGATATGGGAGCACTGATTGCAGGTGCAAAATATAAAGGTGAGTTTGAAGAACGCTTAAAAGCCGTTATTAAAGAAGTTACTACCAGTGAAGGTGATATTGTGTTGTTTATTGACGAGATACACACTTTGGTAGGTGCTGGAGGCGGACAAGGAGCAATGGATGCAGCAAACATTTTAAAACCGGCTTTAGCACGTGGAGAATTACGAGCAATAGGTGCTACCACTCTTGATGAGTATCAAAAGTATTTTGAAAAGGACAAAGCCTTGGAAAGACGTTTTCAGAAAGTAATGGTAGATGAACCGGATACAGAAAGTGCTATTTCCATATTACGGGGGATTAAAGAGAAATATGAAACCCATCACAAGGTTCGTATTAAAGATGAAGCTATTATTGGGGCTGTTGAATTGTCACAACGCTACATTACAAATCGTTTTTTACCAGATAAAGCAATCGACCTAATGGATGAAGCTGCATCTAAATTAAGAATGGAGATCAATTCCAAACCGGAAGAATTGGATGTTTTAGACAGAAAGATCATGCAGCTTGAAATAGAGATTGAAGCCATTAAACGTGAAAAGGATGAGTCTAAACTTAAATCCTTGAGATCAGATCTGGCAAATCTGAAAGAAGATCGGAATATCGTTAATGCAAAATGGAAAAGCGAAAAAGAAGTTGTAGATAACATTCAGAATACAAAACAGAACATTGAGAATTTTAAACTGGAAGCAGAACGTGCAGAACGCGAAGGTGATTATGGTAAAGTAGCCGAACTGCGATATGGAAAGATCAAAGAAGCCCAATTGGAACTGGAAAAATATCAGAAACAATTAGACGAGCAACAGGGAACCTCACTGATCAAGGAAGAAGTAACTTATGAAGATATTGCCGAAGTGGTTGCAAAATGGACAGGAATTCCTGTGACTAAAATGATACAGAGTGAACGTGACAAGTTGCTAAAACTAGAATTAGAATTACACAAACGTGTTGTGGGTCAGGAAGAAGCGATCGTTGCTGTTAGTGATGCAGTAAGACGTAGTCGTGCTGGTTTACAAAACCCAAACAAACCCATCGGAACCTTTTTATTCCTGGGAACAACAGGGGTTGGTAAAACAGAATTGGCTAAAGCACTGGCTGAATACTTGTTTGACGATGAAAATGCCATTACCAGGATTGATATGAGTGAATACCAGGAACGACATGCTGTTAGCAGACTGGTTGGTGCACCACCAGGATATATTGGTTACGAAGAAGGAGGTCAATTGACCGAAGCAGTTAGAAGAAAACCTTATTCTGTAGTCTTATTGGATGAAATTGAAAAAGCACATCCTGACACTTTCAACATCTTATTACAGGTATTGGATGAAGGGCGATTAACAGATAATAAAGGAAGGCTGGCAGATTTTAAAAACACGATCATTATCATGACTTCAAATATTGGAAGCCATATAATTCATGAACGATTTGATGCTACCAAGGATATAGAATCGGCTATTGAAGCCGCTAAAATAGATGTATTGGCTATATTGAAACAAACAGTTAGACCTGAATTCCTGAACAGAATTGATGACACCATCATGTTCACTCCTTTGAGTAAACAAAATATTGTTGATATTGTTGGATTGCAGTTAAAAGGAGTTACTAAAATGATCGCTCAACAAGGGATCACATTTGATGCTACCAAAGAAGCTATTGCGTATTTGGCAGAGAAAGGATATAATCCGGAATATGGTGCCAGACCTGTTAAGCGAGTGATTCAAAAAGAGGTTTTAAATGAATTGAGTAAAGAAATTCTGGCTGGAAAAATAAAAACCGATAGTGTAGTATTATTAGATGCATTTGATGATAAATTGGTTTTCAGGAACCAAAGTGATCTGGTAACAGAAGAATTATAAAGTAACGTGTGTAATATTTGGCACACTGAACCGTTTTCATAATGGTTGGTTAGTTGGAAAGCAACGTGAATCTTGAATTAAGAGGAACGTTGCTTTTTTTTATAAACTATTGTCTTGAAAATCGCATGTAAAACCTTTAAAAATGTTAATTTTACAATATGGAATTAAACAAATTTATTGACCACACACTCCTAAAACCAACAGCAACCACTTCAGATATTATTAATCTTTGTAAAGAAGCAATAGAGCATAATTTCTATTCGGTTTGTGTTAATAGCTGCTACGTTAAATTAGCTACAAAAGAATTAAAGAATTCAGATATTAAAATTTGTAGTGTCGTTGGATTTCCACTCGGAGCTATGAGCGCAAAGGCTAAAGTTTTTGAGGCAAAACGTGCCATTAAAGATGGGGCAGACGAAATTGATATGGTTATAAATATAGGATTGTTAAAAAGTAAAAAATACAGAAGTGTAGAAAAAGAAATCAGGGCAATTAAAAAATCAATACAAAAAAAAGTTTTAAAGGTCATATTGGAAACTTGCTATTTGAGTGAAGAAGAAATTGTTAAGGCCAGTAAACTAGCGTTAAAAGCAAAAGCCGATTTTATAAAAACTTCAACAGGATTTGGATCCAGAGGAGCATCTATTGAAGATATAAAATTAATGAAATCAGTTGCAGGTGATAAAATGAAGATAAAGGCATCAGGCGGAATAAAAGATGGTAAAACAGCCATGGAATTCATAGAGCTGGGAGTTGGAAGACTTGGAACATCTTCAGGGATTGCATTAGTATCAAATAAAAAATCTGAATCAGATTATTAAAACATTAATTAACTATGAGTGTTCATATTGAAGCCAAAAAAGGTGAAATAGCAGAAACAATCCTGTTACCGGGAGATCCGCTTCGTGCCAAATGGATAGCTGAAACTTTTTTTGAAAATCCTGTTTGTTTCAATACGGTTAGAAATATGCTGGGTTTCACAGGAAAGTATAATGGCAAATTTGTATCTGTAATGGGAACGGGAATGGGAGTACCCAGTATCTCCATTTATGCTCATGAACTCATTAACGCTTACGGTGTAAAAAATCTAATTCGCGTAGGAAGCGCCGGCTCGTATCAAAATGATGTCAAGATAAGAGATGTTGTTTTGGCTATGGCAGCTTCCTCCAATTCCGGTGTTAATGAACTGCGTTTTGGTGGTGCCGACTATGCTCCTACTGCCAATTTTGGTCTTTTCATGAAAGCAGTTGAGGCAGCAAAAAAGAAAAATATTGAAGTAAAAGCAGGCAATGTATTTACGAGTGATGAATTTTATGCTGATGATTTTGAATCGTATAAAAAATGGTCAAAATTCGGCGTCTTGTGTGTAGAAATGGAAACCGCGGGATTATACACCATTGCAGCCAAACATAATGTAAATGCCTTATCAATATTGACGATTTCTGATTCCCTTGTAACGGGCGAACGCACTACTACTAAGGAAAGAGAAACTACTTTTAAGGGAATGGTAGAGATTGCTCTTGAATTGGCTTAATTTTTTATTATGAAATTTTATTTAATATGTATTCTGTCATCTTTCATGATTTTTCAATCGTGTTCAAAAACGGTGGAAGAGCAAAAAACAAGTACGTATTATTTGATACGTCATGCCGAAAAGGATAGAAGTAATCCAGATGACAAAGATCCACACCTTAACGATTCAGGAGTGCAAAGAGCCCTAAAATGGGCAAGCACATTGAAACATGTAAATTTTGATGCTGTTTATTCAACCAATTATAACAGAACTATAGAAACTGCCCAACCTTCTGCAGAACTGCATCAAAAGGAAATTACTATCTACGATGCAAATAACATTGATATCTATAACTTTTTGAAGAACACCAATGGTAAAACAGTGTTAATTGTAGGTCATAGCAATACAATTCCCGATTTGGTTAATAAACTAATTGATAAGGAAAAATATGATCAAATAAATGACCTCAATAATTCCAATCTATACATTGTTTGCAGGCAAAAAGAAGTGGTTTCTGATGCTCTATTAGTGATTGATTAGATTCAGTTATCGATTATTTTTGTATCTTTTCACTGTTAAGCGAAAAAAAAGACGGCTTATCTAGTTTTTTATTTGGCACGATATATGATTCATTATCTTTGGCTAAACGCCTCGAAATCATGAAAAAAATTATACTCTATTCGGTTTTTATTCTTACTTCAGTTTTATTGAATGCTCAGGAAAATTGGATCAATTTTAAATCTTATCCGACTGATCTGGTAATTGACATTGAAAGTAATTCTGAATTACAAGATACTCCTTTTGTATTTATAGACAGACAAGATCAGGCTTCCAACTATTTATTACCTGTTAAATTGATAACAGAAACCTATGAGGACATTCCTGATATGGATATTAAAATAAATAGTATTGCTGCTTCATATGACAACAAAGGAAGACTAATGATATATTTTAGAGGTAAAATTGATATGTCTTGCTGCTACCCTTCACCTATTGCCATAAAATTTTATGATTCTAAAGGTAATTTAATTCAAATTGCAAAAACTGATGAAAAAGGCAATTTTAAAGTAAAGAGTATTAACGGTAACATCATAGAAATAAGCAAAGGCAGGATAAAATTCAATTTCTCAAAATTGCAAACTTTTGATGGAAATGCTGATATGAGATATGCTTATATGGGTGTTTATAAAAAACCTATTGACCGTCAATTTGAATCATCGCAAGAGGCTGAGCTTGTCAATAACGATAAGTAGTTTAAATTAGTATTAATAAAATTTCAATTCTTACTGTTTCAACAAAATGAAATTGGTGTATCCCCTTAACTTTTAGTATATTACAATTCGTAACAGACAAACAATAATTATGAAACGAATAGTATTTCTAGGCCTTTTATTAAGTTTTTTCTCTCTAACATTTGCGCAAAATAAAAAGGAATATCAGGATCCGGCATTTTGGATCGATCTCGATCAAAAAAAAGAAGGAATAACCGTTAAATTAACTTCACTTGATGAAAAAGTAAAGTACCTAAAAGCTCCGGTTAAACTACTTCCTAAAAATGATGGCCGACTTGTCCCCTTAAAAATCTCCATAGACTCTATTAAACATGAAGTACTTGAGAAGGAAAGACAAATAGTTTATTTAGATGGAAAAATAGATCTTTTCTGTTGCAGAAACAGACCATTAAATCTGGAACTTTATGATAAAGACGATAATTTAATTCAGGTCGCCCGTACAGAAAGTGACGGTATTTTTAAACTAAAATCCATCAATGGTAATATTCTCGAAATAAAAAATGACAAAATTAAATTCAATTTTAAAAAAATTAAGACTATTGATGTAAATCTTGATGAACGTTTTGCTTCCCTGGAACGGAATAAATCATTAAGTCGGGAAAAGATTCAGAGAATGCGAAAACGAGAAAAAACAAAGGTTAGAAATAATTAATACCTACTATAAGTAGATTATTGCTTTATTCTACCTTCACATCAGTCATTTCTATTTTTGAAAGTAATTCAAGTTTACCCATTACAAATAATTGATCCAAGTCAGATACATTACCAGCCTTATTGATTGGTTTAAAGTTATCATAGTCAACAAACCTTATTCCGTTGACATATCGCTCATTAAATGCTTTTCTAAATCTCATTCCTCCTCCGTTTTCACGAAATGAATAAGCTAAAAAATCTACTTTAAAATCATCTTTGCTAACCCAGTAAACAAATACATCTTCATAATCATTTCCTCCACCAATTTCATCAAAAGTGACTTTAATTTTATGATATTGTTTCTTTTTAATGGTCGTCTCTCCAATATAACTTTTATTAACAGCAGGATCATTCAGTCCAAAGGGAAGTACAGAAAAATAATGAACAGAATTCACTGAATTAGAATATATATCTGCCAGACTATCGGGTAAATTTTGTAATTCTTCATTTATATATCTCTTAAATCCCGAGTTTGAAAGCTCATCTCTAATAATTCCTGAACTGTCCTTAAAAATTCTTTCTAAGACGAACAAGCCATTATCTCTTTGAGCTTTATATTTTTTGTCTCGGAATTGAAAAGAAATTGTCGATTTTTTAAACTTCTCTCCACCCGAAACTTCTATGGCTTTATTTATTATAACATTAGCCGAGTTTTCAATACTTTCCTTTTCTTTACATGACAATGCAAAGACCACCAAAATTAACCCGTAAAAATATATTCGTTTTCCCATAGTATTAAACTAGGTCGTAAAGCTACTTAATACTTAACAATAATATTAAATTAGGCTTAAATTATTACCTTTGGCAGAATGCAAAAAAATATTAACATACAAAATAAAAAAGCACGATTTCAGTATGATATACTGGATAAATTTACGGCTGGTATTGTATTAACCGGAACTGAAATTAAATCCATACGAAACAGTAAGGCTTCAATAGCAGAAAGTTTTTGTGAGTTCAACGAAAAAGGTGAATTATTTGTAGTTAATATGTCAATTGAGGAATACATTTATGGTACATATTTCAATCATAAGCCAAAAGCAGAACGCAAGCTTTTATTGAATAAAAAAGAGTTAAAAAAACTCCACAAAGAAGTAAAGAATTCCGGATTAACTATTGTTCCCTTAAAATTATTTATCAATGAAAAAGGCTATGCAAAGCTTATTATCGCATTGGCCAAGGGTAAAAAGATACATGATAAGCGAGAAACAATTAAGGACAGAGAAAATAAAAGAAATTTGGACAGAATAAAGAAGAACTTTAAATAATCAATTAGGCTATAGAGGATTTAAGCCACAATTATTTTTACCTTAACTCGTTAACCTCACTAACACTAACTTAAACCCATGAAGTTTAGATTTTTTCTGTTTCTTTTTTTTATAATGTCGATTCAATCGTTCTCTCAAATCAAAGGAACAGTAAAGAATACTAAAAATGAACCGCTTCCCTTTGTCAACATTTATATCGAAAATACATATAAAGGTACGACTACCAATACCGAAGGAAATTATGAACTTTCTATTTCAGGCCCTGATGTATACACTATCGTTTTTCAGTATTTAGGTTACAAAACACTAAAAAATCAATTAGAAATAAAATCGTTTCCATTTGAACTTAATGTAGTCATGGAAGAAGAAAATGTTTCATTGAATGAGGTGATTGTAAATGCACAGGAAAATCCTGCAGATAAGATTATTAGGATGGCAATTAATAATAGAAGAAATAACCTGTCTAAATATGATGCTTTTAAAGCCGATTTTTATTCCCGTGGATTGATTCGGATTAAAAATGCACCTGAAAAATTGTTAGGCAGAGATATTGGTGATCTTGGTGGTGGTCTTGATTCTACGAGAAGTGGTATTATATATCTATCTGAAACCATTTCAAAAATAGAATACAAAAGTCCTGATAACCTAAAAGAAAAAATATTGGCATCTAAAGTGAGTGGAGATGACAACGGATTTAGCTTTAACAACGCCAATGACGTTAATTTTAATTTTTATAAAAACACCATTGAAATTGAGAACAAGCTTATTTCTCCTATTTCTGATTATGCTTTTAATTATTATAGATATAAACTAGTTGGTGATTTTTATGATGACAACGGCAATTTGATCAACAAAATAAAAGTAATCCCAAAGCGCGAAAATGACGGAATCTTTTCGGGATATATTTATATCGTTGAAGATCAATGGACAATTTATGCCCTTGATCTGGCCGTTACCGGACAGCAAGCTAAAATTCCGGCGGCAGATTCAATTAAACTAAAACAGTCGTTTTCTTATTCCACTACAGATAAACTTTGGGCGTTGATTTCTCAAAGCATAGATTTTAGCTATAGTATTTTAGGAATTGAAGGCGATGGAAGATTCACAGCAGTTTACAGTGACTATAATTTTAATCCTGAGTTTAACAAAAGATCTTTTACAAGAGAATTATTAGCCTTTGAGGAAGAAGCGAATAAAAAAGATTCGATATACTGGAGTAAAATTCGCCCGGTTCCGCTATCAGAAGAGGAAATAAAAGACTATTTAAAAAAAGACAGCATCCAAATTATAAGAAAATCTAAACCATATTTAGATTCAATAGATGCCTCAGGAAATAAATTCAAATTAACCAGCCTAGTAACAGGATATGAATATTCCAACTCGTATAGGAATTGGAATGTAGGTATTAGTCCACCATTACTTACTTTTACCTATAACACTGTACAAGGTCATAATGGTAACGTCAACTTTAATTTTAGGAAGAATTATGATGAATACAGACGCTACCTGGACATAACTTTCAAGAACAATTTTGGTCTATCGGACAAAAGATATAGAATGAATGGCAGTATAACCTATAAGTTCAACAATATCTCCAGACCTTTTCTAAGTCTTTCCGGAGGTACTGTAGTTGAACAATTTAACAATACCGAACCCATTTCCAGAAGAATAAATTCCTTTAGCACACTTTTCTTTGAGGATAATTATATGAAAGTATATGACAGGTTTTTTAGTCAAATAAATTACTCCCAGGAACTGTTTAACGGGTTCAGGTTTTATTCAAGTTTAAGTGCAGAAAGACGTAAACCGCTTTTCAACAATTCAAACTGGTCTGTTACAGACGAGCCCGACGATTTTTTAACAAGCAACAACCCTCTGGATGAAACTGCTTTTGGGATCGCACCATTTGATAAACATAGCATATTTAAACTTAATTTAACAGGAAGGATTCGATTTGGCCAAACGTATTTTAGCTATCCCGGAAGCAAAGCAACCATTGTAAATGACAAATACCCAACTTTATTTCTTTCTTATAAAATGGGCTTTGGGTCCTCAGTTTCAAAGTATAATTTTAACCATATTCAAGCAAGATTAACCCAGAACTTTGATATAAGTAATAAAGGTAATTTTGAATATAATCTAAAGGCCGGTGAATTTTTTAATTCTGATGAAGCTGCTTTTATGGATTATCATCACTTTAACGGAAATCAAACCCATGTAGGTGAAAGTAATTATTTAGATAAGTTCAATAATTTATCTTATTACTCCATGAGTACTAATAATAGTTATGCCGAATTCCATGCAGAACATGATTTTAAAGGGTATATATTGAATAAAATACCCTTATTAAATAAGCTTAAACTTAATTTAGTTTTAGGAGCTCATGCGCTTTCTGTTCAAAATATAAAACCATATCAGGAATACACAATTGGTCTTAAAAATATAGGTTGGGGAAAATTCAGAATACTGAGATTTGATTATTTAAGATCCTACCAAAGTGGCTATATAAACGATGTCCTTATATTTGGGGTAAGTTTGTGATCATAAAATCTCTCTAAAATTTACATAAAATGAAAAAAATATTAACCTTACTTCTTTTAATCTCCGGTATCTCATTGGGAAATGCCCAAAACAGTACTCCAGAAAATTTTAATGAAAAAGTCCAGTCAATTGATAGTACAATTAAAACTCTATATTCAATAATTTCTGATGGAAATGGTCAGGAAAGAAACTGGGATCTTTTTAAATTCCTATTTAAAGAAGATTCGGAAATTATTTTAAATTTAAAAGATAATCAAGGTCAATCCATTAAATTCTATTTAACGGTTGAACAGTATATAAATAGTTACGGAAAGTGGTTGTTTAAAAATGGCCTTTATGCAAAAGAAACCGCAAGAACCACTAGCTCCTTTAGGCATATGCACAGTGTTTCCAGTACTTATGAGCAAATTTTGCCCAATGGAAAAAAGGGCAGTTCTCAAGTCAATTACATTAATTTATTGAATGAAAACAATCGTTGGTATATTTCAAATCTTAAATGGAATCAGGAAGTGGATGATTTGAAATCCATAACTGAATATATGCCTGATTCTAAGGATTAATTCTTGTCTTCCAGTAAGGGTACAAATCTGAAGGAACCATGTTCGTGCTTTTCAAACTCCTTTTCTCCTTTTCTTATGAATAAGGTCATTGTTTGAGTATCTTCTCCAACCGGAATTACAAGTCGGCCACCAATTTTTAATTGATTTAAAAGAGGCTTCGGAACAAAAGGTGCTCCTGCCGTAACAATAATACCATCAAAAGGAGCTTCTTCTTCTAATCCAACATAACCATCCCCAAATATTAATTTTTTAGCTCGGTAACCTAATTTAGGAAGAAAAACACTGGTTTTCTTAAACAATTCCTGCTGTCTTTCAATGCTGTACAATTTAGCTCCAAGTTCAATTATTACTGCTGCCTGATATCCGCTACCTGTACCAATTTCCAATATTTTATCCCCTTTTTTTACTTGCAACAATTCCGTTTGAAAAGCTACGGTATAGGGTTGTGAAATTGTTTGGTCTGCAGCTATGGGAAACGGTTTATCCTGATAAGCATGATCTATAAAACCTGAATCCATAAAAAGATGCCTGGGAACTTTTCCAATTGCTTCCAGTACTTTTTCATCTGTAATTCCTTTATTTTTTATGGTTTTAACCAGTTGCTGTCTTAATCCTTTATGCTTAAAAGTATCTTTCAATGATTATATATTTATCGGTTAAATTTAAGGAAACATTTTTAAGGTAAAAATGAATAGTCCATGATTTTCATTTTTATATTTTTAATAGGATTTAATTGACAATTTCACATTATAAAATACTTAAAAATCTTATTTTTGTTTAAAATGTAAAATTATGCTAAAAGCTGGTGTTCTAGGTGCTGGTCACCTCGGAAAAATTCATCTACGCCTTTTAAATCAATCACCAAAATTCGAACTCGTAGGATTTTACGATGCAGATGAAACTAATGCCAATAAAGTTTCAAAAGAACTTGGCTACCACAACTTTAAATCTGTTGAGGACTTAATTGATGCAGTGGATGTTGTTGATATTGTAACACCTACATTATCTCATTATGAATGTGCAAAACAAGCAATAGCCAAAGGCAAACATATATTCATTGAAAAGCCAATTACAAATACCGTTGAAGAAGCAGAACACATTAGACAGTTATTGGCTGAGCATAACTTGAAAGGTCAGGTTGGGCATGTAGAACGCTTTAATCCTGCATTTCTTGCGGTGAGGGATAAAATAGAAAATCCAATGTTCATAGAAACTCATAGATTGGCAGAATTCAATCCTCGTGGAACAGATGTTCCCGTAGTTTTGGATCTGATGATACATGACATAGATATAATTCTTAGCGTTGTAAAATCCAAGGTAAAGCAAATTTCTGCCAGTGGTGTTTCGGTTATAAGTGACACGCCAGATATTGCCAATGCAAGAATTGAGTTTGAAAACGGTTGTGTTGCCAATTTAACTGCAAGTAGAATTTCTTTAAAAAGTATGCGTAAATCTCGTTTTTTTCAAAAGGATGCTTATATTTCTGTTGATTTTCTTGATAAGAAATGTGAAGTAGTGAAAATGAAAGATGCCCCTGTAAATCCGGGAGATTTTGACATGATATTGCAGAATGCCGAAGGCGTTAAAAAACAGATTTATTTTGACAATCCAATTGTATCCAATAATAATGCTATACTTGATGAATTAGAAACCTTTGCAGATGCTATAAACAACAATACCAAACCAATTGTTAGCCTGAAGGACGGGACTGAAGCATTAAGAGTTGCCACTATGATCATTAATCAATTTTAAGAATAATAATATGAAGAATATAGCAGTTATTGGAGCTGGAACTATGGGGAATGGTATTGCTCATACGTTTGCTCAATCCGGATTTAAAGTTCAACTCATTGATATTAATGAGGAGGCCTTGAAAAAAGGTGTCACTACAATTTCCAAGAATTTGGACAGGATGGTGGCTAAAGAAAAAATAACTGAAAAAGAAAAACAAGAAACATTAGACAACATAACTCTTTATACAAATATAACTGAAGGTGTTGAATTTGCTGGATTAGTTGTTGAAGCTGCAACCGAGAATATAGATCTTAAGCTAAGAATATTTAAACAACTGGATAACGATTGTCCTGAAGATACAATTCTTGCTACAAATACCTCATCCATATCAATAACTCAAATTGCTTCTAATACGTCTCGCCCGGAAATGGTCATTGGTATGCACTTTATGAATCCAGTCCCAATTATGAAACTGGTCGAGATCATTCGTGGCTATAATACCAGTGATGAAGTAACCAAAACCATTATGGACCTTTCCAAAAAATTAGGAAAGGATCCGGTAGAGGTCAATGATTATCCAGGTTTTGTAGCAAACAGAATTCTAATGCCCATGATAAATGAATCCATCGAAACATTGTATAATGGAGTGGCAGGAGTTCAAGAGATAGATACTGTCATGAAGCTTGGAATGGCGCATCCTATGGGACCTTTACAGTTAGCCGATTTTATAGGACTGGATGTTTGCTTATCAATTTTAAATGTGATGTATGACGGATTTAAAAATCCGAAATATGCACCTTGTCCCCTTCTTGTCAATATGGTAAGAGCCGGAAAATTAGGCATCAAATCTGGTGAAGGATTTTACGATTACAGCGAAAGTCAAAAAGCTGAAACCATTGCAAAGCAATTTTTAGGTTAAATGGCAAACATAATTCCATTTAAAGCTGTAAGACCAACAAGGGCCATGGTAGGCTTAGTTGCTGCTAGATCCTACCAAAGTTATACCGTTGAAGAACGCGAAGCGAGAATGGATTACAATCCGTATTCATTTCTTCATATAGTTAATCCGGGCTACAAATATGATCAAGTAATAAAAGGAATAGAACGATATAATCTGGTTAAAAACAGATATTTGGAATTTAAAGAAGATAAGGTTTTTATCCAGGATGAAAAGCCATCTTTTTATGTTTATAAAATAGTAGATCGCCATAACCAGACTTTTAGTGGCATTATTGGGGCAACAAGTACGGAGGATTACACCAATGATATCATAAAAAAACATGAAGATACTATTGTAAAGCGCGAAGAAACATTTAAAAGTTATTTAAAGACTGTCGGATTCAATGCAGAACCTGTCCTTCTTACATATCCTGATAACAGCGTTATTGCAAAAGTTATAAAAGAGGCACAAAAAAACCATGCCGAGTATGAGTTTACAATGACCTATAAGGATACACATTACGTTTGGAAGATTGATAATCCGGATATTGTTGAGACCATTCAGGATGAGTTCAAAAAAATGAACACAATTTATATTGCTGATGGTCATCACAGGTCGGCTTCATCATATTTATTATATAAGGAAGAAAAAAATAGAAATCCTAACCATACCGGAAAGGAACCATATAACTTTTTCATGTCTTATTTGATTCCGGAATCTGACTTGATAATCCATGATTTTAATAGATTGGTCAAGGATCTTAACGGATTAACCAAGGAAGAATTTTTAATTAAACTGGATGCTCATTATAGAATTGAAAACAGAGGTCAAAAGCATTATAAACCGTCAAAATCACACCATTTTAGCATGTATCTTGATGGCGAATTTTATTCGTTGTATTTAAGAAAAACTATTTACAACTTTAAAACATCTTTGGACGATTTAGACCCTCAAATTTTATATCAAACAATCCTGAAACCTATTCTTGGAATTCATGATCTTAGAGATGAGACAAGGATTGCTTACACACACGGACAAAATGAAATGGTGTCTATTAAAAGTAGTGTAGATAGCGGTAATTACAAAGTTGGATTTGGTATGTGTGCTCCAACTATCCATCAATTGAAAAGAATTGCTGATGATGGATTAAAAATGCCTCCAAAAAGCACTTATATTTTACCTAAATTAAGAAGTGGAATTACTATTTATGAGTTTTAGAATGACAATTCAGCAAAATTTAAAAAAAATAAAATCTAAACTTCCTAATCACGTCACCCTGGTTGCAGTAACAAAAACAAAACCTGTAAGTGATATTATGGAAGCCTATGAAACAGGGCATCGGGTTTTTGGTGAAAACAAAATTCAGGAAATGGTTGAAAAATATGACCAGCTTCCCAAAGACATTGATTGGCATATGATAGGTCATTTGCAATCTAACAAAGTGAAATACATGGCTCATTTTGTTGGATTAATTCATGGAGTTGACAGTTTAAAACTACTTCACGAAATTAATAAACAAGCAATAAAACATAATAGAATTATTAATTGTCTATTGCAAATAAAAATAGCATCAGAAGATTCGAAATTTGGAATGACTGAATCAGAAGCAACAGATATTATACGATCAAAAGAATTATCAGAATTAAAGCATGTTAAGATTAAAGGCGTCATGGGAATGGCAACCTTTACAGATGACAAGAACATAATTAAAAAAGAGTTTTTATATTTAAAGAAAATATTTGAGACATTAAAAACATACGATGCTCAAAACATTGAAATAGAAACAATATCTATGGGAATGAGCGGAGATTATCAGTTGGCCATAGAATGCGGGAGCAACATGATTCGGGTTGGAAGCAGTATTTTTGGTGAACGAAATTATTAATTTTTAAATACGATTTTATTTATTCAATAGTTGACATAGAAACAACGGGCGGAAAGTATAATGAAGAAGGAATTACTGAAATTGCTATCTACAAATATGATGGGCATAAAATTGTAGATCAGTTTATAAGTCTGATTAATCCGGAACGCGAAATACAGCCATTTGTAGTGAATTTAACTGGTATCAATAGTACCATGTTACGAAGCGCTCCTAAATTTTACGAAGTGGCAAAACGCATAGTCGAGATCACAGAAGATTCTATTCTGGTCGCCCATAATGCAAAATTCGACTATAGGATTTTGAAAACGGAATTCAAAAGACTCGGATTCAAATTTGAAAGGGAAACATTATGCACTGTAGAACTTGCCAAAGGCCTTATACCTAATCAAAATTCATATAGTTTAGGAAAATTAACCAGATCATTGGGCATTCCTGTTAGTGACAGACACAGAGCTGCCGGAGATGCAAAAGCAACGGTTAAACTCTTCCAGATGTTGATGGATAAGGACACCCAAAAAAATATTATTCAGGAATCCATCAGGCTGGAACCAAAATATCAATTAGAACCCAGGCATATTGATATAATAGAACAACTTCCCTCAGAAACAGGAGTATATTACATTCATAAATCAGATGGAGAAATAATCTATATAGGAAAAAGTAAGAACATCAAAAAAAGGATTAATCAGCATTTTACAAGTCCAAGTCATAAATCAAAAAAGATCCAACTCAATGTTGCTGCAGTAACTTATGAAAAAACCGGCAGTGAATTGGTTGCATTGTTAAAAGAGAGCGAGGAAATAAAAAAGAATAAACCTATTTATAACAGAGCACTACGCAGAACTATTTTTACCCATGCATTATATAGTTTTGTTGACACAGATGGTTACATAAATTTGAAGATCGATAAGGTTGATGGTCGCAAAAATCCAATAACCACGTTCAGCAACAGACAGAGTGCAAAAAGTTTTTTATTTAAATCTGTTGAGGACTATAAATTATGCCAAAAACTAACAGGTTTATATGACACCAAGAGCAGTTGTTTCAATTACTCTATACACTCATGTGAAGGTGCTTGTATAAAGAAAGAATCTCCCGAAAATTATAACGTACGTGCAAAATCACTTTTAGAAAAAAACAGTTATCAGGATAAAAATATGGTTATTATTGACAGAGGAAGAGACATTGACGAAAGAACTGCTATTCTTATTGAAAATGGCGTTTTTAAAGGATTAGGGTTTTTTAACTTGAATTATCAGATCAACAATTTGGACATATTGAAATCATTGATCACTCCAATGCAAAATAACAGAGATACTCAGCATATCATTCAAAACTATTTGAGAAAGAATAAAAGACTAAAGATTCTAAAATTGTAATCTTATTTAATCTTTTCATTACATTTGATACAATGACAAAATTTTTTGATAAGCACTGGAAAGCTAAAATTTATAAAATAATTTATCATTCAGATACACCTGTTGGTAAATTATTTGATCTGATATTACTTATTGTCATAATCGCCAGTATCATATTAGTAATGCTGGAAAGTGTTGTATGGATAGATAAGAAATACCATAATTTTTTAAATATTGCCGAGTGGGTAATTACCATTTTATTTTCAATAGAATATATTTTAAGAATTGTATCAAATTCAAATCCTAAAAAATATATTTTTAGTTTTTATGGCATCATAGATCTGCTATCTACCATTCCTAAATATTTATCCTTATTCCTTGTCGGTTCTCATTCTTTGGTCGCTTTAAGGGCATTACGATTAATGCGGATATTCAGGATTTTAAAATTAGCCCGATTCATGGGTGAATCTAATAATCTTGTAAAAGCATTGAAAGCAAGCCGAGTAAAAATCGCTGTTTTTGTTTCTTTCGTAATTATACTTTGTGTGATTTTAGGTACTGTAATGTACTTAGTTGAAAGTGGTGAAGATAGCGGCTTTAGCAGCATTCCTAGAAGTGTTTACTGGGCTATTGTAACCTTAACTACCGTTGGCTATGGAGATATTGCTCCTGTGACACCATTAGGCCAGTTTATAGCCTCGTTGATCATGATCACTGGTTACGGAATTATAGCAATTCCTACAGGCATAGTATCAGCCGAATATGCTTCACGGAAAAAAGAAATAACTAAAGAAGATGTGATACTTTCTGAAGTTAAAACATGCCCATCATGCCTAACAGATGACGTGAGAAAAGAAGCTAAATACTGCTATGTTTGCGGTGCAGAAATAGTTTAACTTTAATAACAAAATCCTAAATTAAAATCATTATACCCAGACAAGGTCATAAAACACTTATTTCAATAGTTGGTCCAACAGCAATAGGCAAAACCAGCTTAAGTATAAAATTAGCTCAACATTACAAAACCGAAATTTTATCAGCTGATTCCAGACAATTTTTCAAAGAAATGAAAATTGGAACTGCAGCACCATCTGTAACTGAATTAAACGCTGTTAAACACCATTTCATTCATCACAAATCTGTTGATGAAAGTTATAATGTTGGAATGTTTGAAAAGGACGCTATTAATTGCCTAGAAGCCCTATTTAAAACCCATGATAAAGTTATTATGGTTGGAGGTTCAGGATTGTATATTAAAGCGGTAACTAAAGGCTTAGACCATTTTCCTGAGGTGGATTCTGGTATACGAGATGACCTGAATCTGGAATTAAAAAATAAGGGGTTAAAAAGTCTTCAGGAAGAATTAAAAAAACTTGATCCCGATTCATACAATTCATTAGAATTAGAAAATCCGCATCGAGTCATTCGAGCACTAGAAATTTGCCGTGGAAGCGGTAAACCCTACTCCTCTTTTTTGAATCAGGAAAAAACAAAACGTAGTTTTAATACACTGTCTATAGGATTAACAGCAGAAAGGCTAATCATCTATAACAGGATTGACCAAAGAGTGGAAGAAATGATGAAAATGGGATTATTAAATGAAGTAAGAAATCTAATTCCTAAGCAGCATTTAAACGCATTAAATACCGTTGGTTATAAAGAACTATTCAAATATTTAAATAATGAATGGCCCTTGGATTTTGCGATATCAGAAATAAAAAAGAACTCACGACGATTCGCGAAACGCCAAATCACTTGGTTTAAAAAAGATTCATCTATACATTGGTTTGATTATAAAACTCAGTTAGAAATCATCATTAAGAAGATAGAAGATCTAATCCTGGAATAATATCTAAAATTGATATTTATCATACTTTTTACATTAATTTACTCATAACTTTGAGGATAATTAAATTACTAAACTAAATACATATCTAAAATTATTAAAATGGCAAAAGTAAAAGGAGCTATCGTTGTAGATACTGAAGTCTGCAAAGGCTGTGAAGTTTGCATACCTGTTTGCCTAGATAACGTCATTAGCATGTCCAATGAGGTGAATCGAAAAGGTTATCATTATGCTTATATGAGTAATCCAGAATCTTGCACTGGTTGCACTAACTGTGCATTGGTATGTCCAGACAGAGCTATTTCAGTGTACAGGATTAAAGTATCCGAATAAATTAAAAGCGTACTAAAATGTCAGAAATAAAATTAATGAAAGGTAATGAAGCATTGGCCGAAGCTGCTATTAGAGCCGGAGTCGATGGTTATTTTGGTTACCCTATAACACCTCAGTCAGAGGTCATAGAATACCTGATGTCTGAAAAACCTGAAGAACGAACAGGAATGGTTGTATTACAGGCAGAAAGCGAAATAGCTGCCATTAACATGGTTTATGGTGGAGCCAGTACCGGAAAAAAAGTCATGACCTCGTCATCAAGTCCCGGAATATCCCTTAAGCTTGAAGGCATTTCATATTTGGCCGGAGCGGAGCTTCCAGCCGTGATCGTCAATGTTGTTAGAGGAGGACCTGGATTAGGAACGATACAACCTTCACAAGCAGATTATTTCCAATCGGTTAAAGGTGGTGGACATGGAGATTATAAATTATATGTCCTAGCGCCTTCTTCTGTGCAGGAAATGTCAGATTTTGTAGAAGATGCGTTTGATATTGCGTTTAAATATCGTGCTCCTGTATTGATTCTATCGGATGGGCTGATTGGTCAAATGATGGAAAAAGTTTCTTTAAAGGATCAAAAACCACGACTTACAGATGAAGAAATTATAAAACGATATGGTAGTTGGGCAGTAACCGGTAAAACAGATCGAGAGAGAAATATCATTACATCTCTAGATCTTCAATCAGAAAAAATGGAGGTTAGAGTTCATAGACTCTTGAAAAAATATGATCAAATGGAAAAAGAAGATCTGCGTTACGAAAAATTTCAATGCGATGATGCAGAATATCTGTTTGTTGCTTATGGCTCCAGTGCCAGAATCGCACAAAAAGCTGTGGAATTAGCACGAAAAAAAGGCATAAAAGCAGGCTTATTAAGACCTATAACCTTATTTCCGTTCCCTAAACAACAATTGTTTGAATTGGCAGATCAGGTAAAAGGTATTTTGAGTGTAGAACTAAATGCAGGACAAATGGTTGAAGACGTAAGATTGTCAGTTGAACATAAAGTACCTGTAGAACATTTTGGCAGGACAGGTGGAATTATCCATACTCCTGAAGAAGTATTAGAAGCTTTAGAACAAAAAATAATAGAACATGGACGTACTAGACATCATAAAACCCGAGAATCAAGTATTCTGTAAAACAAAATTAATGACAGATGCTACGCTGTCCTATTGTCCGGGATGTGGACATGGTACAGCGCACAACATTACAATGGAAGTGATTGATGAAATGGGAATTGCCGCTGATACGGTAGGAGTTGCCCCGGTAGGATGTTCTGTATTGGCATATGATTTTATGAACATAGACATCACTCAGGCAGCTCACGGGAGAGCACCTGCATTGGCAACTGCAATATCAAGGCTTTGGCCTGATAAATATGTATTTACTTATCAGGGGGATGGAGACCTGGCTGCTATTGGAACAGCTGAGACCATTCACTCATGCAACAGGGGTGAGAATATTGTCATAATATTTGTGAACAATGGAATATATGGTATGACCGGAGGGCAAATGGCTCCTACTACTCTGGCAGGAATGAAAACCTCTACATCACCATATGGTAGAGAAATAGATACCATGGGATCTCCATTAAAAATTACTGAATTGGTTTCTAATCTACCTGGCACATATTATGTAACTAGACAATCTGTACATACTCATAAACACGTACGGAAAGCTAAAAAAGCAATTCAAAAAGCATTTGAAAATACAAGGTTGAAAAAAGGAGTTTCATTTGTTGAAATCGTATCCAATTGCAACTCAGGATGGAAAATGACTCCAAATGAGTCAAATATCTGGATGGAAGAAAACATGTTCCCTTATTTCCCTTTAGGAGATATAAAAGTTGATGGAAAACTAAAATAAATAGTTATGACTGAAGAAATAATCATTGCCGGATTTGGAGGACAAGGCGTATTATCAATGGGTAAAATTTTGGCTTATTCAGGTATCATGCAAGATGAGGAAGTTAGCTGGATGCCTTCCTACGGCCCAGAAATGCGCGGAGGAACTGCAAATGTTACTGTGATTTTAAGTACGGAAAGAATTAGTTCACCGTACTTAAAAGTTTATGATACTGCTATTATATTAAATCAGCAGTCAATGGATAAATTTGAGAAAACAGTAAAACCGGGTGGGGTTTTAATTTATGATCCCAACGGAATTTCACATCACCCAACCAGAACAGATATTAAAATTTATCAAATTGAAGGAAACAAATTTGCGGCCGAAATGGGTAACAAGAAAATTTTCAATATGATCGTTCTTGGAGGGTTTCTTAAAATTAAACCAATAGTGAAACTTGAAAATGTCATTGAAGGGTTAAAAAAATCATTACCAGAACGATATCACCATTTAATTCCTTTAAATGAGGAGGCTATTACTAAGGGAATGCAAAACATTGTTCAATATAAAGTTGATAGCAAGGTTTTATCCTAACTTTTATTATGACTGACAGAGATAGCTATTTTATGCAAAGAGCTATTGATTTAGCTGAAAAAGGCTTAGACTCAAATGCCGGAGGCCCTTTTGGTGCTGTTATAGTTAAAGATAATAAGATTATATCTGAAGGTTATAATAAGGTTACATCTACAAATGATCCCACTGCACATGCCGAAATTATTGCTATAAAAGAAGCCTGTAAAAAATTAAATTCCTTTCAGTTAGACGATTGTACCATTTATACATCCTGCGAACCTTGTCCTATGTGTTTAGGAGCTATTTATTGGGCGAGACCAAAAAAAGTTTTTTATGCTTGTAACAGAGAAGATGCTGCAATGATTGATTTTGATGATCAATTTATTTATGATGAACTAAAAAAGAAAATTAATGAAAGAAGGATTGAATTTAGAAATTTAATGAAGAAAGAAGCGCTAGTAGTTTTTAAAAAGTGGAAAAATAAACCAAATAAAATTAAATATTAATAAACAAAAAGAGCCAGCTAATCGCTGGCTCTTTTTGTTTATTAAAACCTTAAAATTAAGCTTTTTGATTCACAACTAATCTAAATCCTTCGCCGTGAATATTCAATATCTCTACATTTTCATCCAGTTTAAGATATTTACGCAATTTTGCAATGTAAACATCCATACTTCTAGATGTGAAATAGTTGTCATCTCTCCATATTTTGGTCAAAGCCAATTCTCTGGGCATGAGATCATTTTCATGCAATGCTAATAACCTTAAAAGCTCATTTTCTTTTGGAGATAATTTAATTTGTTTACCTCCTTTATAGCTTAAAAAACGAAGTTTAGAGTTTAATTCAAATCCTCCAATTTTAAATTCAAACTGCTTGCTGTCTGCAATACTGTCAGAAGCTTTACGCTGAATGATAGCCTTTATCTTCATTAAAAGTACTTCGCTATCAAACGGTTTATTTAAATAATCATCTGCACCTACTTTATACCCCTTTAATACATCTTCTTTCATTGCCTTAGCTGTTAGGAAAATAATAGGCACATCCTTATTTTTTTCACGAATTTCTTTTGCAAGAGTAAATCCATCTTTATAAGGCATCATTACGTCTAAAATACATAGATCATAATCATCTTTTTTAAACTTTTCAAAACCCTCCATACCATTTTTCGCATGAACAACATCATAATTGTTCATAGACAAATAGTCTTTCAAGACTGTCCCAAAATTTGGATCGTCTTCTACTAATAATATTTTCTTTTTTTGTTCTTCCATCGATTTATGATATTAATGGTAATTTTACTATAAAGGTACTACCTTTTCCTTTTTCACTTTCTACTAATACATGACCATGATGGTCTTCCACAATTCTTTTTACATAGGCCAGTCCTAATCCATGACCTTTTACATTATGCACATCACCGGTGTGTTCTCTGTAAAACTTTTCAAACACTCTTTTTTGTGCCGCCTTGCTCATTCCACTCCCCTTATCACTAATTTTTAGAAAAATACTGTTACCAACATTTTCTGTATGAATTTTTATTTTAGGTTCTTCCGGAGAATATTTCACAGCATTATCCAGAATATTTATTATAACATTAGTAAAGTGACTCTCATTGGCCAGTACAGTTGAATATTCAGCCTTTAATTCAGTCTTGATATATCCTTTCCTGTCCTCAACAATCAGCTCTACATGTGCAATTGCATCTTCAATTAAGTCGTGCAAATCCACTTTATCCTTACTAATATTTAATTCATTTTTTTCAAGTTTAGATATTCTCAATACATTTTCAACCTGTGCATGCATTCGTTTATTTTCTTCTTTGATCATTGACAAATAACGTGCAACTTTCTCCTTATCATCAATCACCTGAGGGTTTTTAATAGCATCCAAGGCTAAATTAATCGTAGCGATCGGTGTTTTAAACTCATGTGTCATGTTATTGATAAAATCGGATTTGATCTGAGAAATTTTTCGCTGTTTTATCAACTGATAAATAGCTGTTGTGAATGCTATAAAAATAATACCTGTAAACAACACAGATAAAACAGCCATTCCTAAAATAGAGGACAAAATAAACTTTTTGCGTTCCGGGAAATTTACTAGTAAATTAAAATCGCTTTGTTTATCATTATCCAAAAAAATTGGAGTCCCAAACGTAGAACCTTTTTTATACTCGAAATTATCCGACTTTACCTTTGTTGCCAAATCCCTGCTATATATTGCAAACTCATATTCTAATTTCAAATCTTCTTGCTGCAATCGCAGATCCAAAAGTCTTCTAATTTCTTCTTGAGAAACTCGTTTATGAATTGGCTTCATTTTTAGTAAATCTCTGTAAGCAGTTTCAAATTGCGATTTCTCTACTTCAGACATTCTGCCAATATTCAATAAACTCTTAATCGGATCTAAATCTAAATCATTTTCAATTGCACTCCCGGAGTATATTTTTGTTTCTCTTCTGTTAGTTAACCTTTTTAAGGTAATGCTATCTGTATCTAAACCTATGTCAAAGAGCGATGTCGAGAGTTTAAAATTTTCTTCTAAAATCCCATTTCTATATATGAGCGTTTCATTTAATCCTTCATCTTCCTGCTTGATGAACAATTCTCTAATTGCAATCGAGTCCGCCTTGTCTGTATTACTTATCAGATTTTGATATCTGTAATAATATTGTCTTGACTCTCTTTCCTCAATTGCATTGGCAACAAATTTTAATGCATTATTAACACTAAAAGAAAATTGTTCCTCTTTGTTCTTGACGGTATTATTTATATAATAAGCTTGAACAAAAACGATGCCTATAAGTGATAAGCTCATCAATAACACCAGCAAGATGAATAACTTTTTGCTCATCGTTCAAAATTAACATTTTAACATTTAGCTATCATACCATTTAACCTAACGTTAACAAAAATGTTAAAATTTACGTCTTTTGACTTAATTTTAATAGTTTTTTGTGAATAGCCAGGACCTGTTTTTTAGTGTCTTCCAAAGTGTTGTTTTCAATTACAAAATCTGATAATTCCTTTTTTTTAGCATCTTCCCACTGATTATCCATGATCGCTTTTATCTTTTGCTTTGATGTATCATCCCTATTCATTATTCGATCAACTCTTATATCCTCATCAGCGATTACTGTAATTATAAAATCATATTCCTTAGAACTATCAATTTCAAACAGTATGGCTGCCTCTTTGATAATGTATGGCTTGTCTTGTTTTGTCAACCATCTGCTAAAGTGCTTTCTAACTTTAGGATGAACTATAGCATTCATTTGCTCAAGTAAACTTTTATCACGGAATATTTTTGAAGCAATATAAGATCTGTTGAGTTCAT
>CBDUIO010000002.1:0-32668 GCA_965367355.1 uncultured Flavobacteriaceae bacterium | reverse complement strand
AGGAACTAATAATAATCCTATTAATAATAATGATAATTTTTTCATGATTTATTTATTTATGTTATTTAATTTGTTGTTTTTATTCGACTACCGGGTACATATTAATTTCTTTTTTGGTAAATGCGTCCCATCCTTTGTTTTGTAATACCTCATTCATAAAACCATTCTCACCATACGCAATATTGCCAGTATCATATCCTAATACATTTAGATAAGCTATCATATAAGCTGCTTCTTGCCCTGTGGTGGTATAGACAGCTACTTTTTTATCTGTAGGGAGTGTTAAAAGGTCAGTTTCAAATAATAAAGATTTTCCAGGTTCGTATTGAATTGCACCGGGAATATGTCCGTTGCTGTAATTATCAGCATTAACATAATTTGCTATGAAGTAATTACTTGGATTTTCAAATACATCAGCAGACTTTAATATGAAGTCACTATACGGAGTTGCAAATAATTTTTCTAATCTAGCTTTAAGAATTTCCTGAACTTCGGTTTTTCCGGTAACAAGTGAAGGATGATTTCCAGCTTCCGGTTTTAGATTTTCTTTGGTTTCCAGTTTTGCTGCAAATTCATTGTTTACATTTTTGTTCCAAGCATTATTGGCAAAATCCTCTCTCCAAGAGCTCATTCCCCATTTCATACTATAAACATTGTCATATCCTGCCATACGCAATAAACCTGAGTAGTATGCTGCGGATTGGCCAGAATAACATACAAGAACAATTTTTTCAAAATCTGAAGGATTGATCTTAGTTTCGAAATAGGTTAACAGGTCTGATGAAGGAATATTGGCAGCGTTTTTTATATGAGCATATTCAAACCAACTGTCAGATCTGATATCGATTATATGATACTTTGGGTTTTTAAAATTTTGCTTGACATCATCAGCCAAAATTATTGGTAATTCACCTTTAATAAAACTAGTAGTAGGCTCTAAATATTTTACCAGAGTTTCAAATTCATCTGGTGCACTAATGGCAGTACTTTCTTCCTGCGCATAAATGCCGGTTAAAGTAGATAGGGATAATAATAACCCCATTAAAAAATAGAAGGATTTTTTCATGATTTAACTATTTAAAATTCAAAAATTAATTGTTTTTACTAGGTGTAAAATTATAGGTGGAGGTATAGGATTTTTATGATTTTTGTCATCTTTATCTAATACATATTTAGTAAAAACAGTATCAATTGTAACATTGGTTTGTAACATTTGTCACATATGAATTTGACACGAAAAATCAAATTAGAAATACCATTAACATGCAGTATAACAGTAAGTTACAAGTGTGTGAAATTAAAAAAAGTTAACTCCAACTATTAGTGCAATTCAAAAATTTTGATAATCTTTTTAAAATTTGATTAGTGGGTATATTTTGAGAAGAAATTACCTTAAAAAATAAAGCTTATAAAACGGCAGATTTTGATTATCAAGAGAATAAAATTGATTAAACAAGAACATCAATTTTGTTCCTTCCAAGTTTAATTTTTCCTTCATGTTCCAGAGCTTTTAGCAACCTGGAAACAACGACTCTTGAAGTATGAAGATCATTGGCTATTTCCTGATGTGTTATTGAAAGTTTTCCGCTGTGTTTTAGATCAACTTGCTTGGCAAGATATTTATACACACGATCGTCTAATTTCAGAAAAGCAAGACTTCTTATGGCATCACCCAATTCCAAAAGGCGGTTGTGGTAGCTATCTATGATGAAAACCCGCCAGGAGTTATATTTAGTGATCCATTCTTCAATTTTATTTACCGGGAAAAGAATACATTCTGTATCTTCTTCAACAGAGGCTCGAAACATGCTTTTACTTTGGTTAATACAGTTAATGAACGAAATTGCACATGTGTCGCCTTCTTCCAGGAAATAAAGCAAAATTTCTGATTCATTCTGATCTTCTCTTAACACCTTAACGAGGCCGGTTAAAATCAAAGGAATATGGGTCATTTCATCCCCAATATCAATTAGCATTTCACCCTTTTTATAGGTCTTATAAATTCCGTTTTGAGCAATGTCATTTATCAAACGTGTTTCAAAAATATTATCAAAATGCTTATGTAATTGCTCCTTTAAAAAAGTTATAGATTTTTCCATTTTGATAAGATTTAATACAAGGTTTTTTTCTTATAATTTAGAATATGACATAATTATTCAATCATAATGACTAACAGCCGCCTTCAACAGGCATTTTCTTTTTCTTTTTAACAGGAATTATTTGTTTAGGGGTAACCGTAATTTTTGGTTTAGGTACAGCTTTGGCTTTATCCATTGCTTCCTTAGTCTTTTTAATGGATTCTTGAATAAAACCATTAATATCCGGAGCCTTATTTTCTGCAGCTACGTCCTTAGTTATAAGGTTGTTCTGATAATAACTGTTTTCAACGGTTAATATTTTAAGATTATCATATCCTAACTGAGTTAATACCATAAAAGGCGCAATGGTTTCTGTTGGATTCGTACCATATAAAACTATTGCTTTGTTATTGTTTTTAAAGCCTTCCAGAATGTCTGAACTCTCATCGGTTAATATGTCGGAGACAGGAATATTAATAGCATGTTCCATATGTCCCTTATCAAACTCGTATGAATTTCTGATATCCACTAAAACATGATTATCTATATCTATCTCATTTTGGCTTATTAGATAGTTGATATCAGTTATTTTTTCAAGTGCTGCTTTTGAATTTATGGCATACAAATGAGGAGGTTTCTTATATGATAAAAGGGCGATTAATACAACCAATATTGTGAGGACTGCAGCTATTGAGATTCGTTTTGTTTTTTCTAATTCTTTCATAAGAATAATTATTTTAGTTGTGTGATTTAACAACCACCTTCTACTGGCATTTTTTTCTTCTTTTTAACCGGAACGACCTGCTTTTGGACAGATGGCTTTTGAGCAATATTAGCAGGAGCCTTCTTAGCTGAAGCTGAACTTTTCTTTATATTTTCAGGATAGGCAACCCCAAAATACATACTGGCTGCTTTTCTGGTTGAATACAGATCAAAATCGATTGCCGCCATATCTTCAGATGGTTTATTAGGATTGATAATGGTATTGAACCATGCATTAATACCACCTTTAAGTACAAATAAATTTTTATAATTCAGTCTGTTGCAGATTATCCATGCCTGATCTGCATAGAAATTATCGTTTGAGAACAATACAACGTTATATTGATTTTGATTCAGGTAAAATTCATAATCTTCATCCAATAAATTTTGTAACGGAATATTGACTGCGTTAGGCAGGGTATATTCCTTATAATCACTTTCATCTCTAACATCAATCAATAAATATGAAGGATCCTGACTGATAAGCCTATTAGCAAGCTCATCTGTAGAAATATATCTTTCCGGACTATTGGCATTGCTCAATAAAGCTTCCGGTGTGATGCCTTCATGCTTTTGATATTTAGGCAATAACACTAATCCTCCTGATAATACTATTAGTACAGAGGCAAGAATTACATATCTGAAGGATAAAAATTTAACTAATTTTCTATTTACCATTTTATGTAATTTAAATAGTTAGTAAAAAACTTTTTTAACTCGTTTGCGTATCAAATCAGATCCTGCAAACATGAATACAGCCACTACTGTAAGTATAAAAACAAACCAATACTGATTGACTCCCAGGGAATCTACCAATGTTATATTTCCTTGGAAATAACCATTATAAATAGGCTCAAAAAATGTGTATAATTCTGAAAATATAAAAATACCCACCATGATGCCAATAACATTAACAATGGCATCTATTTTGCCAATTGCTACAGCCGCTAAACTTGTTCCGGGGCAAAATCCACCTGCTACAAATCCAACTCCCATAATGGCACCACCTATAATTGCGCCCCATAAATAAGTTGGATGAACATACAATCTGCTAATATCTACATAGCCCAGATAATCCATATATAAAAGTCCGATTAGAGATACTATTGCTGCTGTAAAGAACACTTTTAATACTGCGAAATCATAGCCATAAAAAACACCGGCAAGTTTTCTGGATGATGAAAATCCTGATGATTCTAAAATAAATCCAAAGAATATACCAATGACAATTGCAATGATGCTACTCCATTCAAATGAAATTAAACCGTTAGGAATTAATGGTCCCATATTTTTTAATTTTTAATTTTTTAAATCCAATTTTTTCTAAAGAAATAGGCAAATAAATAGCCTGTGCCAAAAATGGCCAGCATTGTTATAAAACCGCCGGTAGATAGCACTGCCATTCCGCTTAAAGCGGCTCCACTAGTACAACCTCTTGCAACCTGAGCACCTATACCAAATAAGATACCGCCACTAAGTGCAAAAATTAACCGACGTCTTTTTGTTATTTTAGGTGAATGCTGTACTCTCCAGCCTATTCTGCCGGCAATACCACCTGAAATAAAAGCACCTATGAGCACTCCGATAGTTTCGAAAACAATCCAGTTATTCATTGGAGACGTATTGCCATCTATAAATTTGCTGTAATAAGCGCTTTTTTCTGCATGTTCGTGAGAAACATCGTCTACAATTGTAACAACACCACTTTTCATAGCTCCACTTGCACCTAATCCTCTTCCGGTAATGTAAAAAGTGAAAATGATCAGTAATCCCAGAAGAAATCCTCCGAAATATGGATTCCAATAGACGTGTCTGTTTTGTTCTTTATCTTTCATGTTGTTAGTTTTAATATAGATATCTTGTTATTTGTCCGGCTTCTACCATAACAAATCTGAATATCAGTCCGCCAATTAATATCAGTAAAGCAGGAATTGCGACAGGTATTTTATATCCCTTTATTTCCAGAAGTTCCAGTATTCCGGGAACGATTAGGCCCAGAATGACCACAAATCCAAAGAACATGACTGTAAATTCTCCATTAACCAATAATTGCATGGCTTCCAGTTGTACTTGTGAGCCTGCATACATTCCCATAAGCATATGTACTATCAATCCAAGTTCAATAATTATTAAGGCTAAATCCACTTTGCTGAACAGATGACGTTCCTTGGTTGTTTTTGCCAACAGAATTATTGCTGCTGCTCCTGTAGATAAACCGGAAGTTAAAAATAAGGGTCCCAGAATGGCGTTATTCCATAAAGGTCTTGCATTGAATGCCGATAATAAAATACCGGTATAAACACCTAAAATTATTGACAGAGGAATTAGAGCATAAGCCATTTGTTTCCTGTTCTTTTTCAGGAAGATTTCAAACTTCTTGAGAAAATCAAATTTCAAATTCCATTTAGGAAATAATTCAGAAAAATAACTGAATACCCATAAAAAGGTTAAAGGTGTTGTTGCTAACAATACCCATGCACCCCAGGACATAGGTGACTCCAAACGAATCGTAGTGTAAAGTTGCCAGGTGTATAATGGATGTTTTAGATCATAAACTAAAGCTAAAAGCCCCAAGGATAAAGCAATAGGAGGAATGATAGAGGCATATTTTACCGCTGTAGGATACTCTTCTTCTTTATTCAGAATTGTTACAATTGAAGCGAATAATATGATACCTGCAGCTAATCCACCCAAAAACAAGTAAACAGAAATTGGCCAATGCCATATTTCTAATGATGGATCTATATGAGGAATATTGCGTCCGCTAGTAAAAATTTCTTCTTGCATGATATTAATATTAAATTAAATAATACACTTGAGGTTTGGTTCCGGCTTCCGGAGCCAATGTTTTATGCTTTCTGTTTTTTAATAACTTGGATACTTCGCTGTTAGGATTATCAAGGTCACCAAAATACATACACTTGGTTGGACAAACTGAAACGCACGCGGGAAGCTGACCTTTTTCTAATCTGTGATTACAGAAAGTACATTTGTCAACATATCCTACAGGATGAGAATAACGAGCATCATAAGGACATGACTCAATACAAGCACCGCAACCAATACATTCGTTAGGAGTTACTAAAACGACTCCTCCTTCAACGATATGACTCGCGCCAGTAGGGCAACATCTAACACAAGGTGCATTATCACAATGATTACATCTTTCAGATTTTAATTCGAGTTCAACGTTAGTGGGATAAGCTCCATTAACAGTCTCTGTGATCCAATCTCTACAATATCCAATAGGTACATTGTTTTCTGTTTGGCAAGCAACAACGCAGTCGCTGCACCCAACACATTTTAATGTGTCTATAACCATTGCATATCTCATATCTCTGCGGTTTTATGTGGGTCTTTAGTTAAAATTTCAACAAAATTGCCTCTCATTCCAGTTCCACCCATTAAAGGGTCAATAGCAACATTTGTTATCATTTGTGTGTCGTTAATACCTTTTCCAAAAGCTCGGGTCAGTTTTTTATTATCATGACCAAATCCATGAACCATGTACACTGAATCCCAACGAATACGTTCTGTAACTCTTACTTTTATTGAAAAGGTTGAGGTAACATTATCTTGATTACGAAGCCAAACAGACTGCCCTGTTTTTAGGCCAATTATTTTGGCAACTTTAGGGTTCACCCATAGGTTGTTTTCGCTTTTCAAGTCATTAAGGTTAGGATTGTTTGCCGTACGACTGAATGTATGCATAGGCGCTCGACCATAATTCAACCTATAGAATCCTTGAGGTGGTTCCGGATGTTTAGTGAAAACCGGTAGCGGATCAAAGCCTAAATTTTTAAGCTCTTTTGAATACAATTCAATTTTACCACTTGCTGTTGGGAATTCATATTTTTCACCCTCAACTAAATATAACGGACCTGATTTGCGAGGGAAATGTTTCACACCAATTTTCTTCATTTCTTCTAAAGAAGTCCCCATTTTGTTTAACTGCCATTCGATTACTTCTTCATAATCATTGTAATTAAAGTATTCCCCAAGGCCAAGTCGCTCACCAATTTGTTTTGCCACCCACCAACCTGGTTTGGAATCATATTTAGGTTTAACAGCCGGAATTCTAACTGCAATTGAGGGCTCTCTGTTTGGTGAAGAACGAATTCCATCATAACGTTCTAAATACGTGCATTCAGGAAGTACTACATCGGCATAACCGGTTACATCCATTGGCATAGTATCCATAACCACCATAAATTCAAGATTATCAATAGCTTCTTCCAAAAGTTTTTTATTAGGAATAGATTTGGTAATATTGGTTCCGGCCACCATTAAGGCCTTTACGGGATATTTATTATCGTCGCTAGGGATTGCACATTTCATGACCTCTGTTGTCACACCCATCTGAGCTAAAGGATATTTTTCTCCTATTTCTTTCCAACCCCATTTTGGTTCGGGATATTCAGGATGTGGGTAACTAGGAACTTTAATACTTTCTTTAAAATAAAATCCTCCACGTCGTCCCCAGGAACCAAGCAAGGCATTTAAAATTGCCATAGCTCTGGCGCGTTGTGAATCGTCTCCGTACCATGTAACATGACGTCCGGGATGTATGATTACAGAAGGTGCTGCATGTGCCATGGCTCTGGCAGTTTTTCTGATCTCTTCAGGTTTTATGGTAGTAATGCCATAAGCCCACTCCGGAGTGAAATTCAATACATGGTCGCTAAGTTCATTAAAACCTGTTGTATATTTTTCAACATATTCTTTGTCATAAAGCTCTTCTTCAATCAACACATTCATCCAGGCCAGCATCAAAGCGATATCTGTTGCAGGTTTTATTGCCAGCCAGTGCTGCGATTTACTTGCTGCAGTTGAGAATCTTGGGTCAACTGTAATAATTGTTGCCCCATTATCTATAGCATCAGACATTTCCTGTACTTGGGTATTATGCATATTCTCACCTAGGTGAGAACCAATCAATACCAGACATTTTGTATCTCGAATATCTGTTGGTTCAGGTGAACCCACCCAGGAACCAAAGGTCAATGCAAATCCGGTTTCTCTTGGGCCACGGCATTGAGCGTATGCAGGTTCTGCAATAGTGTCAGATCCATATGCCTGAAATAAATGTTCTAAATGGGAACCCGGAGATCCATGTTTTATTAAGGCAAATGATTCAGCACCATATTTTTCTTTAATATTTTTGAATTTTGAAGCAATCAGATCTAGTGCTTCTTCCCAACTGGCTTCTCTAAAAGTTTGTTCGCCATCAATTGTAGTTCTAATTAATGGTGTCTTTAATCGGTCTTCATCAGAATACATTCCAACGCCACCGGTTCCTCTTGGACATAATCTACCGTAGCAATGCGGATCACTTTCATTACCAATAATCTTTGGAATATTCCCTTCATCATCAGAATATGCCCAGGCAGCACATTTCCAAAAACAAACTTCGCAATATGTAGGAGTTCGTTTTAATTTTTTAGCAACATTGTCTAGCACAAGAGCATTTAAATATGAAGAACTTCCAAACATATTTATAGCACTTGCAGATGCTGCAACGCCTCCTAAACCCAAAGCAGAAATTTTGATAAATTTTCTTCTTGAAGTTGACATAAGTATATTATTTTTTCTGGAGTAAAGGTATCTACGGACAAAAATTCAGATAATGATAAAAGTCATAAAAGTCCTTTAATATGGTAACATTAGTCACATTAAGAAGTTGATATTCAATTTATTATTTGTCACTTGGGTTACATAGGGATGAGTTGTAATTGTAAATCAATGAATTAGAAATATTTTAAAAAATTCAGCCTAGTTTTTAAATGTTGTAATTTTGATGAAATACTTTTCATGAAGGTTAATCATTTAAAATATTGGATAATTCTGTCTCTGGTTTTAATACTTGTGGCCCTATTCTTTTTTATGAATAACGATTCATTTTATTCAACCTCCAAAACTAATTCAGATTATGTTGCAGTTGAAACAAATGCTGATGAATCCTGTCTGCAATGCCATGCAAATACAAAAGGCTATTCCAAATATCACAATCCTGATTTAATTGGTTGTACGAGCTGCCATTTAGGTGATGCTACCACTTTGGATAAGGACGATTCACACAAAGGCATGGTGTTGATTCCCGGGAATTTATCTGATGCTGCCGAAACCTGCGGGAAATGCCATCCTAATGAATTAAAGAAGATTGAAAATTCCTTAATGACTACGAATAGTGGACTTGTAGCGGTGGATAAATTTGTGTTTGGGGAGGCTGATAGTCCGGATTATCATTACCATATCAAAGAAATACAAAATTCAGCTTCTGATAAGCATTTACGAGATCTTTGTGCCAATTGCCATTTAGGAATTGAAAAGGAGACGTTTGGGGAGATCACTCAATTGAGTAGAGGTGGAGGCTGTAATGCCTGTCATTTAAACTATGACGAAGCTGCTAGAAATGATTTAAATACTTATTTAACTTCAAATAAAAAAGAATTACCACTTGCCCATCCTGCAACAAATATTTTTGTTAATGATAACCACTGTTTTGGTTGCCATAGCAGATCGAGCAGAATATCTACCAATTATGAAGGCTGGCAGGAAACCTTGTTGGATGAATCTGAAATTTTAGGTAAAGACGGATTTCGAGTTTTAGAAGACAAGCGTGTTTACAAATATATAGAGGAAGATGTTCATCATGCTAAAGGTATGTTGTGTATAGATTGTCATTCATCACATGAAGTGATGGGAGACGGAAACCACTATACGCATGAGGAACAAGCGGTGAAATTGCAGTGTTCTGATTGTCATTTTAAAGAAAAGCCAAACACCATACCTTATGACTCGTTGGATACCGAAAGTATGTTGGTATTCTTACATAGAGAATATAAACATACAGACAAACAAATTATAGCTGTTGAGAAAGATGGTCATCCTTTGGTAAATACATTTGTAGATTCTATCGGGCAGGCCTTTTTAATTGGCAAAAAAGACGGGAACCTGCATGAGTTGAAACCACAATCAAGTATTTGTTCAAGGGATGAAGCCCATAAAGATATGGCTTGTTCTACATGTCATTCATCCTGGACGACAAAATGTATAGGTTGCCATAACCAATTCGATAAAAATGAAACCAGAGCCTTCGATTTATTGGACAGACGTTATGTAAAAGGACAATGGAAGGAATACGTTGCCGAATTTTCATCTGCTCAACCATCTCTGGGAGTTAGGGAAAAGGAAGGTGAAAAGCTAATTGAACCTGCAGTTCCCGGAATGATCCTGACCATTGATAAAGGAAGTTACGAAGGAAAGGAAATAGGCAAGGATGTGTCTTTTCATCGTTTGTATGCTCCAAATTCTCCTCACACAACAGTTAAAAATGCAAGGGATTGTTTTTCGTGTCATACTAATCCGGAAGCTATTGGATACGGTAAAGGAGAGCTAACTTTTAATGCATCAAAGGGAAAATGGAATTTTACGCCTGAGTATGCTTTAAACGAAAATGATGATCTTCCGGAAGATGCATGGATTCCTTTTTTGAAACCAGTTCATGATTCCATTATTAATTCTACAAGAACCGATTTTAGACCATTCACAGTTGAAGAACAAAAGGAATTACTATTGGTAGGTGCATGTCTGCAATGTCATGATCAGGACTCAAAAATCATGAAACAGAGTTTGATAAAAGGGATTCAGCCATTACTAAAAAGTCTTGATAAACAATGTGTTGTGCCAGTTTGGGATTAAGTTACTCTTAATAAAAGAATTAATTGTCATACCGACCGAAGTGGAGGAATCTATTTGAATGAGTGAATTGAGATTTCTCGTCAAGCTCGAAATGACAAGTTGAATGTCATTCCGACTGAAATGGAGGAATCTAATTTAAGCTAAAACAATAAAATTGAAATGTATAAAACTTTAGGTAGTCACAATTACTATGTTTATATCTTAACAAACAAGAGAAAAACAGTTTTATACATTGGCATGACAAACAGTTTAAAAGAAAGATTATATTTTCACAATAACCCTGAAGCTCATTCCAAATCTTTTACCCATAAATACAAATGCAATTATTTAATCTATTATGAACGTTTCTCTGATGTTGAAGAAGCTATTAAAAGAGAAAAGCAAATAAAGAAATGGCGAAGAGATAAAAAGGAATGGTTAATTAAACTCAAAAACCCTGATTTAAAATTTTTAAATGATGAGATTTGAGATTTCTCGACAAGCTCGAAATGACAGGTTGAATGTCATTCCGCCCGAAGTGGAGGAATCTATTTGAATGAGTGAATTGAGATTTCTCGACAAGCTCGAAATGACATCTACAATTATTCAATTTTTAATCCGCTTTATACAGTTTCAACTGAATTCGTTTTCTAGGAATATCAACATCCAGAACTTTTACAATGATTTGTTGATGAAGACTTACATGCTCATTCACATCGCTAACAAAAGCATCGGCTAAATTAGACACATGAATCAACCCACTTTCCTTGATTCCAATATCTACAAAGCAGCCAAAATTGGTGATGTTGTTCACAATTCCTGGAAGCAATTGACCCTCATGTAAATCGGTAATGGTTTTAATGTTTTGATTAAAAGTGAAGACTTTTGCCTGCTCGCGAATATCCAATCCTGGTTTTTCGAGTTCCTTAATAATATCTTCAAGAGTTGGTAATCCAACGGAATCCGTACAATACTTATTTAAATCGATTTTTTGGAGTAACTCTTTATTTCCAATTAATTCTGAAACAGATTTGCCTTCATCTTTAGCAATTTGTTCTACCAGATCATATCGTTCCGGATGTACAGCAGAATTATCCAAAGGATTTTCTGAATCCTTTATTCTTAAAAATGCCGCACCTTGTTCAAAGGCTTTATCACCTATACGAGGTACTTTTTTTATATCATCTCTGGAAGTGAACGCACCATTTTTACTTCTATAATCCACAATATTTTCTGCCAATTTTGGCCCAATCCCAGACACATAACTTAACAAGGATTTACTTGCTGTGTTGATGTTGACTCCAACAGCATTCACACAACTTTCCACCACAGTATCCAAACTGGATTTAAGCTTGGTTTGATCTACATCATGCTGATATTGTCCAACGCCTATCGACTTGGCATCAATCTTTACCAATTCAGCCAAAGGGTCCTGTAAACGTCTGCCAATAGAGACTGCACCTCGAACGGTTACATCGTAATTTGGGAATTCCTCTCTTGCAATCTTTGAAGCCGAATAAATAGATGCTCCTGCTTCGCTCACCACAAAAACCTGAACATCATTTTTAAAGCGAATGCGTCTGATGAGGGATTCTGTTTCTCGTGATGCTGTTCCATTCCCAATGGCAATGACTTCAATTTTGTACGCATCAGCCAATGAACTGATTTTTTTCATAGCGCCTTTACTATCGTTTTTTGGAGGATGCGGATAAATAGTTTCGTTGTATTTTAAGTCTCCTCTTTTATCTAGACATACCACTTTGCAACCAGTTCTAAATCCCGGGTCGATAGCCAACACTCGTTTTTCTCCCAAAGGTGATCCCATTAACAACTGCTTTAAGTTTTTGGCGAATACATTGATTGCAGATTCATCGGCTTTTTCTTTGGCAATTTGAAGGGCTTCGTTCGATAATGATGGCAACAATAATCGTTTATATGCATCAGCAATAGCCAGTTCAATTTGCTCTGAACAAGCGTCCCGATAGCTATCGGGAGAGCGAATAATTCTATCTTCAATTTTAGTTAGTGCACGCTCATCATCAATTTCAATTTTAACTCGAATAAAACCTTCACTTTCAGCTCTTAAAATGGCCAATAATCTGTGTGAAGGAATTCGGCTTAACGATTCGCTCCAATCGAAATAATCTCTGAATTTTTGAGCTTTTTCATCCTCAGATTTGGTCTTAACAACTTTGGTATTTATAGTTGCAAATTTTTCTAACTGATAACGAATGTTGTTTCTAATGTCTGTTCGTTCGTTAATCCATTCAGCCATTATATGTCGTGCACCTTGTAATGCATCTGCAACAGAAGATACCTCACCTTTTACATATTTATTAGCAATGGATTCAATGTCATTAGCATTTTGTGACATGATGATTTTCGCCAAAGGCTCCAAACCATTTTTTCGAGCGGTTTCTGCTTTGGTTTTACGCTCCTTTTTGTATGGTAAATACAAATCCTCAAGGGTTGTTAAATCTTCGGCTTTGCTGATTTTATCTTTTAATTCTGATGTTAAAACTTCTTGTTCTTCAAGCGCCTTTAGAATGGCGATTTTACGCTTTTCCAAGGCTTCAAACTGTTCCTTGTATTTTACGATATCTCCAATTTGAACTTCATCCAGGTTACCTGTTCGTTCTTTTCTATATCTGGAAATAAACGGAATGGTACAATCTTCATTCAGCAAAGCAATCGTGTTTTTAACACTGTTTTCCGGAAGCCTGGTTTGTGAAATAATATAATGTATCATAAAAAAAAGACCTTATAAATTTTCGATTATAAGGTCTGTAATATATTTAACTCGTTTGAATATTTTAACTTTTTTGTACAAATATTAATTCCCTTCAGACTGCTGTTTAGCATCATCAATCATTTTTTGATTTGGCAGAATAGCAACATTAACCCTTCTGTTTTTTGCTCTGCCCTCTGCAGTTGAATTATCGTGGGTAGGTTGGGTTTCTCCAAACCAATTAGTATTCAACCTACCACTGCTTACACCATTGCTTATTAAATAATTTGTAACAGCATAAGCCCGGTTTTTAGATAATGTCATGTTATATTCTTCTGCGCCAACACTATCTGTATGCCCAACCACAAGTATATTTGTATCCGCATACTCTTTAAAGACAGCGATCAGTTTGTTTAGCGTTTCTTGTGATGCTGCATTTATATTATACTTATTGGTGTCAAAATATACACCGCTATTTTCATCGAATGTAACGACAATAGCATCATCAATACGTTCTACCTGGGCTCCCGGTATTTCTTCTTCAATTTTTTGAGCTTGTTTATCCATTTTGTTACCAATTAGAACACCTGCTGTGCCACCAACGACACCGCCAATAACGGCTCCTAACTCTCCGTTGCCGCCTTTGCCAACATTATTACCAATAATGGCTCCCAAAACAGCCCCTCCAGTTGCACCTATTACAGCACCTTTTTGCTTGTTATTTGCATTTTGAATGGATTTACAGTTTGTAAAAGAGAAAACTATAGTAAAAGCCATAACGATTAGGCTTATTTTTTTGATTTGAGTATTCATTAGTTTTGAGTTTTAGTGAAATTCATAGTTATTTTAAAGGGTTTTCCGCTTAAAGAAACGGTTTGTTGCCATTCCATATCTGTATCAGACAACTGGGTTAATTGCAACCTAAATCCACTATTGGTTTCAGATTTCCCCTTGGCATCCGTTGGTTTTAATAAAAAATCGTATAAACCGGTTTCGGGGTTAACCTCCTGAATAGTAAAGATAAAATTACGCTCTCCATTTGAACATTTTGCACCATTAATGGCATAAGTCCCGGTGTTATTATTTGGAATAAATTTCCACGAACTACTTTCAAAACAGTCTTTGGTTGCATCATCGAATAATGTGACATTAAACGTTCCTTTTTGATCATAAGTTATTGTGTTTAAAATCCAGTCGCCTTTAATTACTTTCTTTGAGGTTCTAACTGTTTTTGAGGCATTGCAGGAGCATAAAACTATTGTCAATGCCATTAAGAATATTGTTTTTTTCATTCGTTTAAGATTTGCGTGAAATATACGAATTAACTGACGGATTGGATTATACAGTAACGAATTATTAACATAAAATTATTCCAATTTTTCTTCAGGAATATTTTTTAGAAAATAATTGTAAGTTATCGTTAAGGCTAGTACAAAAAGTGCTGCAATCACACCAACAATAACATCATAAAAAGGATATAAGGATAAAGATAGTCTTATTAATATGGTTGCCAGAACAAAAGCAGAATATCTAAAAATTTTATAGTAGTTCAATGTAAATCGAAGTGCGATTAAAACGATCAGGATATCACTGAAAATGAGCACGGTGTAAAATCCCTGAAAAGAATGTAAATAGGTTCCGGTTTCAAACAGTACTTTTAAATCCCAAAATCCAATTGCCAGGAACGCGACTAATAGGGCTAATGCCAAAAGCTTTTTTAATCTTATGAATTGAGTTTGTTCTTCTTCTGTCGAGGTTAATTTGATATGTCTTTGAATTTTGTTATTCCATCCAATAATGGAAAAGATGATAATCGCACCAAAACCATAGATCATCATATTAATGAAGGATTCCTTTATTTGCAACCACTCTAAATTATAACCAAAATGGCTAAATTCTTTAAAGGCATCTCTTAAAAAGATCAATGATAACAGTTCAAATTGCTTACCTACTGAATTTGCAACCGATTTTGGAAGTACGAATATGAGTCCGAAGAGTTCAACTATCAGTAAAACTGTAAATACAATTTCTATGGAAAAGAAAGGGTTCTTAAAACTTGAGTCAAAACTTCCCAGACTGATAAAATCATTAATAACAAGGATACTTATTAAAGTAGAAACAATAAAAGTAATGACCAGTACAATACTAATGACATGTAAACTTTTCTTGTTTTCCCAGTATTGTTTTAAGCTTTCAAAAATTCTGTTGATAATGGATAAAAAGGGTTTGAGCATGATAATTAAAAATAGGAATTTATTTTTAACTGATCTTCAATCCGTTCTCAATATTTATATCATCCGGATTTACAAAAACCAATTTGCCTTCAGGAGTTTCAGTCATTAAGATCATCCCTTCACTTTCTACACCACGAAGTGTTCTGGGAGCTAAATTTGCTAAAACCGTCACGCGTTTTCCCACAACCTCTTCGGGAGAAAAACTTTCAGCAATACCGGAAACTATAGTTCTTACATCTATTCCTGTATCTACTTTTAAAACCAAAAGTTTTTTAGCTTTTGGCATTTTTTCAGCTTCTAGAATGGTTCCTACACGCATATCTAATTTCGAAAAATCCTCGTAGGTTATCGTTTCTTTTTGTGGTTCTGATTTTTTATTTCCCGATTCATTTTCTTTTTTGCTGGCTATCAATTTATCAAGTTGTGCTTTAATTTCTTCGTCTTCAATTTTGGTAAATAATAGTTCTGCTTTTCCTATCTGGTGTCCAGCCGGCAATAATGATTTTTTTGTTGCAATGTCATTCCATGACGTCTCGACTGCACTCGACGTGACATGGAGTATAGATTTAAGTTTTTTAGATGTAAATGGTAAAAAAGGTTCACTTAGGGTTGCAAGTGCGCCGGCAATTTGAAGCGCAACAAACATGATGGTCTGTACCCGAGATTCATCTTCTTTAATGACTTTCCAGGGCTCTTCATCTGCTAAATATTTGTTCCCAAGTCGTGCAAGATTGATAAGTTCACCTAATGCTTCTCTAAATCTAAATCGTTCTATAGAGCTTGAAATAACATCAGGATATGCTTTTAAAGCAGTCAGAGTTTCTTTATCAACTTCAGAAAAAGAACCGGGAACAGGAACAACTCCGTTGTAATATTTATTAGTCAATACGACCACACGATTAATGAAGTTCCCAAAAATGGCTACTAACTCATTGTTGTTACGCGCCTGAAAATCTTTCCATGTAAAATCGTTATCCTTGGTCTCTGGTGCGTTGGCTGTTAAAGCATATCGTAAAACATCTTGTTTATCAGGAAAATCCTTAAGATATTCAGGCAACCAAACTGCCCAGTTTTTAGAGGTTGATAATTTGTTGTTTTCTAAATTCAAAAATTCATTCGCAGGTACATTTTCGGGCAAAATATAAGAGCCTTCAGCTTTCAACATCGCCGGGAAAATAATACAGTGAAATACAATATTATCCTTACCAATAAAGTGAATCAACTTAGTGTCTTTGTCTTTCCAGTAGGGCTCCCAATCTTTTCCAACACGTTTTGCCCATTCTTTAGTAGAGGAGATATAACCAATAGGCGCATCGAACCACACATATAGTACTTTCCCTTCGGCATCTGGAAGTGGCACAGGAATTCCCCAATCCAGATCTCTGGTTACTGCACGTGGGCGTAATCCATCATCTATCCAGGATTTACATTGTCCGTAAACATTTGGTTTCCAGTCTTTTTTATGGTCTTTTAAGATCCACTTTTTAAGAAAAGCTTCGTGCTTATTAAGCGGTAAATACCAATGTTTGGTTACTTTTAAAGTAGGTGTATTTCCGGTAATAGCCGACTTTGGATTAATCAAATCTGTTGCATTATGGCTGGTTCCGCAATTTTCGCATTGATCGCCATAACTTTCTTCGTTGCCACACTTTGGACAGGTTCCAATCACAAATCTATCGGCCAAAAACTGTTTAGCCACTTCATCATATAGCTGTTCTGAGGTTTCTTCTACAAATTCATTTTTATCGTATAAAGTTGTGAAGAATTCTGAAGCAGTATCATGATGTATCTTTGCCGATGTGCGCGAATAATTATCGAAAGTAATACCAAATTCTTCGAATGATTTCTTAATGATCGCGTGATATTTGTCGACAATATCCTGAGGTGAAACACCTTCTTTTTTTGCTTTAATTGTTATAGGTACACCATGTTCATCACTACCGCAAATAAATGCAACATCCTTACCTGTTAATCTCAAATAACGAGCATAGATATCGGCAGGAACATACACTCCTGCTAAATGTCCAATGTGTATTGGACCATTGGTATAAGGCAAGGCGGCAGTAATTGTATATCGTTCTGGTGTATTCATTACTAAAAATTATTAAGAAGCAAAAATACAGAAACCTATTGAGAAAATATGTAATTTGTTGTTTTCAATTAATCAGAATGATATCACCTAAATTTTTGCAGAAAAATGATACAGTAGGCATAGTTTCCACGGCCAGAAAAATCTCTTTGGAAGAAATCAAACCTGCAATAGAATTGCTGGAAAGCTGGAAGTTAAATATGAAGGTTGGAAAGACAATAGGTTTGGAAGAAAACCAGTTTGCAGGAACAGATGAGCAACGAAGAGAAGACTTTCAGGATATGTTGGATGATGATGAAGTAAATGCCATTTGGTGCGCACGCGGTGGTTATGGAACGGTTAGGATAATTGATGCTTTGGATTTTTCAAAATTTAAAAAACAACCAAAATGGCTGGTTGGCTATAGTGATGTCACAGTTTTGCATAGTCATATTTATGATCTTGGATTTGAAACAATACATGCCACTATGCCAATAAACATAGGCAAAAATTCACCAGAAGCATTAAGAAGTTTAAAGAATGCTTTGTTTGGCAATGATTTGAGTTATGATATTAAATCTGACAGACTGAACAAAGTGGGCAAAACAGAAGGGGAGTTAGTTGGAGGGAATTTAAGTATGCTTTATAGCTTATTAGGATCTGAAACAAGTATTGATACAAGAGGAAAAATTCTTTTTATTGAGGACCTGGATGAATATTTGTATCATATTGACAGGATGATGCAAAATTTGAAAAGAAATGGTTATTTTGAGGAATTGAAGGGTTTGATGGTTGGAAGTATGTCTGATATGAATGATAATGCTATACCTTTTGGCAAAACTGCTAAGGAAATTATTTTTGATACTTGTAAAGCGTATGATTTTCCAATATGTTTTAATTTTCCCGCAGGACATGTTGATGATAACAGAGCATTGATTTTTGGGAGAACTCTTCAGTTGGCAGTTGGCAGTAAGCGGTCAACAGTTAAATTCAATTAATAACACTTCATACTGAATACTGAAACATGGCAAAGCATAACGAACTTGGCAAAAAAGGAGAACAGCTGGCAGTGAATTATCTTATAAAAAAGGGATATGAAATTGTTGATCGTAATTATAGATTTGACAAAGCCGAAGTTGACATTATTGCCAGAAAGAAAGACGTATTATCCATAATAGAAGTTAAAACACGATCAAGCATAGATTTTGGAAACCCACAGGACTTTGTTAAGCCTAAACAAATTAAACGATTGGTTAAAGCTGTTGACGAATATGTGACCGTCAATGGATTAGATGTTGAAGTTCGATTTGATATTATTGCCATTATTAAAAACGGAAAAACTTTTGATATTGAGCATTTAGAAAATGCATTTTACCATTTTTGAAACCTTGCTATTCAAGCTGTAATGAAGGAATCTATGATCACAAAGAGATAGAATTTTTGAGATTTCTCGACAAAGCCTGCCTTGAGCAAAGACGAAAGGCTCGAAATGACATAATGTTTTAATTTTTCAAAGGATTCTCTTCCAAATACTTCTTTAAAGCTTCAAAATCATAAGGTTTTGCGATTATTCGCTTATCCTTATTCAGCAAAAAATAAGTTGGTGTAGCTGCAACTCCGTAGTTGTCACCAATTGGATTGTCCCATTTTCCTTCACCATAAACATGGATAAATTCAGGGTAATAAGAAATTTCATTATTCCAGTTATAAGGCTCATCTTCCAAGCCAATAGCAATGACTTTGGTATCATCTCCGGTAGTTTTCAAGAATTTTTTTAATTCGGGTAATTCCTTTAGACAGTGGCTGCAAGAGCTACTCCAAAACACAATAACATAACGATTGGCAATGTCCAATTCGCTGATTTTTGTGATTTTTTCATCTCCATTTTTAATAATTTTTACTGAAAAATCAGGAGCAACTTCATTAATAGATGTATTCTTAAAAACAATCAGTTTATTTGTTAATTCATCATCTTTAAGGTCTTTAGCAATTGATATTAAATAGTTGGAGGCTACATAATTTGCCATAGTTTCATTTTCTATATCGACAAACTGATTCCAAAGGATTTCAAGTAAAGTCTTCTGGTAATCGATTTGAGTTGATTTAATCTCATTTACAATATCATCCACATTGTTTTTAAAAGCATCAATATCATCTCGATTAGATGTCATTCCAAACACATAAGCCAGCATCCTTTCAATTAAGAATTCTGAATTTTGTAGAACAGGTTCATTAAAATCAACATGTTTTAAAAAGTTTTTTCTTAAATTTTTAGAATAGGTCCTGACATCCTCAAAACCATCCGGAATATAAGGAGAATTGGCCTTTATAAAATATGAAGCTATTGTTCCTTTTGAAGCGTCTTCAAAACTTGATTGAGCTTCTCTTAATGTGTTGAATATACTGGCATAGGTTTTTTCATCCTTACTGTTCGTTGAATAAAATTTATTGATCGTCTCATTAACCATCATCATGCTTCTCGTATAAGAAGTCAATAATTTATTTTCATTAGATTTCACAAATTCAACACCATTATCCTGACTAAAGGCGAGCTCAACATCCTCTTTTTTGTTATATATGATGTCAAAGTTGAATTCTTCCTGAGGCACCGCATATACAATTCTATAAACGCCTTTTGTGGCAGAAGAATCCAGAGCGATTTCAAAACTTCCATCTTTTGCTATTTCTGCATTATCGACATAGATGGAAGTAGTAGGAGTCACTTTGTACAGGATAATCCATTTGTATTCATCTGGCGGAGTAAATGTTCCTTTAATACTATATTGAGACCATATTATACTTGGTAAAAGCGTGAATATAAAAAGTAGTTTTTTAGTCATTTTTTTAAGATTATATTTTGATGAAACAATAATCAAGCCAATTTATAATGAAGTTTTTAACCCCGATTCCCACTCATCTAAAAACTCATGGATTTCTTCAATAAAAACATCTTGTTTTTGGGTTCTGTTAATAGTGGCATGCAATACAATTTTATCTCTTTCCGGCGGAAAACCTGTAGTAATGGTCCAGGACAGGGCATTTGGGCAATCTATCAATGTAAACCTAACACCGCCATTTATACAGTCATAACTAATTATAAATTCTCCCCAAAGAGTCATTCCTTTGAAATCGTGTTTATTTTCTTCAAGATACATCATTGATTCTGTAAAATCTCCAACCCTTGATGGATTGATTTTTTCCTTTATAAGTTCTTCACTTACTTGTATGTCTATTATTCTAAAAAATTCCATTAAAATTTGGTTATGTTTTCCAGTGCGTTTAAGGCCAGATTAACAGATTTAATATTATCAAAAGTAAGTAATAAACGCAAACCATTTCTAGTTTGTTTTTCTTTCATTTTGCAAGCTTTTGGGTGATTTTGAATATAATTTAAGATTCTTGTAAAATTGGAACTCTGATAAAAATTGCTTTGCTGGTCACTAATAAAATATCCTACTAATTTATTATGCTTCATAACAACTTTTTCCAATCCTAAATTAGTTGCTGCCCATTTAATTTTTACACTATTAAAAAGATCAACAACCTGTTTTGGAAGCTCACCAAAACGATCAATGATCTCTGTTTCAAATTGATTTAGTTCTTCCTCTGTTTTTATGTTATTTAGCTGAGTATATAGATTCAGCCTTTCGGTTATATTATTAACATAATCATCAGGAAAAAGAAGTTCGAAATCTGAATCAATGGTAATATCTTTTACATATTGTTTAGGTTTTGACAGGTCCTCCTTGTAAAGATCCTTGAATTCTTTTTCTTTAAGTTCTTCAATGGCTTCATTTAATATTTTTTGATAAGTATCAAATCCAATTTCATTGATGAATCCGCTTTGTTCACCCCCTAATAGATCTCCTGCCCCACGAATTTCAAGGTCTTTCATGGCGATGTTAAATCCACTGCCTAATTCTGTAAATTGCTCCAAAGCTGTGATTCGCTTTCTGGCATCTGGTGTCATGGCCGAATATTCAGGCGTGATAAAATAACAAAATGCTTTTTTGTTGCTTCTGCCAACACGACCTCGCATCTGGTGTAAATCACTTAAACCAAAGTTATTGGCGTTATTAATAAAAATGGTATTGGAATTTGGCACATCAAGACCACTTTCAACTATGGTAGTGCTCACAAGAACATCAAATTCACCGTTCATAAAAGCTAACATAAGCGTTTCCAGTTTTTTACCTTCCATTTGCCCATGTCCTATTCCAATTTTGGCATCAGGAACCAATCGTTGGATCATTCCTGCAACCTCCTTTATATTTTCAATTCTGTTATGAATAAAAAAGATCTGTCCGCCGCGTTGTATCTCATAACTAATAGCATCTCGTATAGTTTCCTCGCTGAATCTGATAACATGGCTTTCAATAGGATATCTGTTTGGTGGAGGTGTGGTGATTACAGAAAGATCTCGTGCTGCCATCAGGCTGAACTGAAGCGTTCTTGGAATTGGCGTTGCCGTAAGGGTCAATACATCTACATTCTCTTTAATGGTCTTAAGTTTTTCCTTGACTGCAACTCCAAATTTTTGTTCTTCATCCACTATAAGCAATCCTAAGTCCTTAAATTTCACATTTTTGTTAACCAGTTGATGTGTGCCAATAATAATATCGACATGTCCTTTTTCAAGGTTCTCAAGGGTTTCTCTTTTTTCTTTAGCAGTTCTAAATCTGTTCAGATAGTCCACAGTTACCGGAAAATCTTTCAGCCTTTCTGTAAATGTCCTGTGATGTTGAAAGGCTAAAATGGTTGTTGGCACCAGGACAGCGACTTGCTTGCCATTATCAACTGCCTTAAATGCAGCACGAATGGCTACTTCCGTTTTTCCAAAACCAACATCTCCACAGACAAGTCTGTCCATAGGCTGTTCGCTTTCCATGTCGGCTTTAACGTCGGCTGTTGACGTGATTTGGTCTGGTGTGTCCTCATAAATAAAAGAGGATTCCAGTTCCAGTTGTAAATAACTATCAGGATTACACTGAAATCCTTTTTTTAGTTTTCGTTTTGCATAAAGTTTTATCAGGTTAAAGGCAATTTCCTTTACTCTTGATTTTGTTTTTTGCTTAAGGGTTTTCCATGCTTTACTTCCTAATTTGTATATTTTTGGAGGTTTTCCATCCTTACCGTTAAACTTGGTTATTTTATGTAATGAATGAATGCTTAAATACAGAATATCACGATCTCCATAAATTAATTTTATGGCTTCCTGCTTTTTACCTTCTACATCTATTTTTTGTAGCCCACCAAACTTCCCTATTCCATGATCTATATGCGTTACATAATCACCTATTTCAAGACTTGTTAATTCCTTTAGAGTTATCGCTTGCTTTTTGGCGTATCCGCTTTTAATATTGAATTTATGATAGCGCTCAAATATCTCGTGGTCTGTGTAACAGACTATTTTATTATCATGATCAATAAACCCCTGATGTAATGACAGTGTGATGGTTTTGTATTGTTTGACATCAAGATGGGAATCATCAAAAATATCATGAAATCGTTTTGCCTGCTGTTCACTTACACAGGCTATGTAATTAGTATAGCCATTATCATGATTTGAATTGAGATTTTCAATCAATAAATTGAATTGCTTATTGAAAGTTGGTTGAGGCGCAGTATTGAATAAGATGGAGGTTTGCAGAGATTCTTCACTGCGGTCGGAATGACAAAAGTAGCATGACGTACCAAACTCGACTAAAGTAAATTCGAGCAACTGCTTTTTAAGTAATTCTGAATTGCAAAAGGATTCAATAGGAGTCGAGTGCTTTATGTCTTTTGATAATGTTTCAAAAGCTTCTTCAGCTTTTTTGAATAAATCATCAGTCCTTGAAAAAAGGATGTCAGCGTTCTTAACGAAAATCACCGTTTTAGAAGCGATGTACTTTAAAAAACTCTCACGATTATCGTCCAGAAATTTATTCTCAACATTGGGAATTATGCTTATTTTCTTAACCTGATCAATAGAAAGTTGCGTTTCGATGTCAAAGGTCCTTATACTATCGACTTCATCGCCAAAGAACTCAATTCTATACGGTTCATCATTTGAAAAAGAGAACACGTCAATTATTCCGCCTCTAACTGAAAATTCTCCCGGTTCAGTTACAAAATCAACTCGCTTAAACTGATATTCAAACAAAACCTCATTTATAAAATCGATTGATAATTCCTCACCTACAGATATTTTTAAAGTGTTCTTTTCAAGTTCTTTTCGGGTCACTACTTTTTCAAAAAGCGCATCGGGGTATGTGACGATTATGGCCGGTTTTTTTCTGGAGTTGATTCTGTTTAGGACTTCTGCACGTAAAAGCACATTGGCATTATCTGTCTCTTCAATTTGGTATGGTCTTCTGTAACTTCCCGGATAGAACATGACGTCCTTATCATTAAGGATTTGTTCTAAATCGTTCAAATAATAAGCGGCCTCTTCCTTGTCATTAAAAACCAATAAAAACGGACTCTCTGAAAGGCTGAATGTATTTGCTAAAGCGAATGAAAAAGATGAACCAACAAGCCCTTTAAGGTGTGATTTAGATTGATTTTGGGCAATGGCATTTTGCAGTTTTTGCACTTGCAAAGACTGTAAATATGTTTGCGAGATTAGCGATTTACTCAACTAAAAATAATTTGTGCAAATATAGAATTTTTGTTTTAGCAATTATTGATAAAAAGTTTTAATAGGCCTATATTTGTCTCAAAGAAATTACAAAGACATGGCTATTTCAGACCTATTCGACCAAGAATTCAGAAAAAGAAATAAAGATCATTTTGCAGCTATTGTAAGAGTTGCTATGGAAGATGGTGTTATCACCAAAAATGAACGTAAATTTTTGGACAGATTGGCGGATAAACTTAACATTAGTACTGATGATTATAAAAATATCTTAAAAGATTATAAAACTCATCCAATAAACGCTCCTGTATCTTATGACGAACGCCTGGAAAGGTTATATGACCTATCCAGAATGGTTTGGGCTGATAAAATTCGTAGAAAAGATGAGGTTAAGTTATTAAGAAAGTTTTGTGTTGCTTTAGGATTTCATGCCGTTAACGTTAAGTATATTTCTAAAAAGGCATTGGAATTAGTAAAACAAGAAGTTGATCTGGACCAGTTTATTTATGGAATAAAGAACATGAATCAATAAAAAAGCGAACTTTAATTCGCTTTTTTATTTAACAGGTTATTCATCTTTTTTATCAGCTCTTTTTCATTGAATGGTTTGGCAATGTAGTCATTCATACCAATTCCCAAACACACTTCCTTTTCTAAAGGAGAAACATTTGCCGTTAGTGCAATAATGGGTATGTTTTTAAATTCTTCAACTTCTGATTGCCTAATGAATCGTGTAGTTTCGTAACCATCCATTTTTGGCATTTTAAGATCCATTAATATCAGGTCATAAGGATTTTGATGTAATCGTTCAATCACCTGGTCACCATTGCTTACAATATCGACATAATAGTCTCCATAATCTGCCAGAATTTTCATTAATAAGAGTAGATTGCTTTCAAGGTCATCGGCAATTAAAACATTAAATTTATTTCCTTCAGTATTCGACTTTGGATTTAACTCTTCAATCTTATCTTCCTTCTGGTTGGCTGAAAATTCAAAATTCAGGACAACTTTAAAAGTTGTTCCTTCTTCTTCCTTGCTCGAAACATTTATAGATCCATTCATTAAGTTTACCAGGTTTTTTACAATAGATAAACCTAATCCCGTTCCTCCATACGTATTTATATTGTGAGTTTGAATAAAACTTTCAAAAATGGTATCTATCTTATCCTCTTGAATACCTATTCCTGTATCCTTGACTACAAATTCTAATTTTAAATTTTTACTTTTCCGTTCAAGTAATTTCACATCTAAACTAATGCTTCCACTATGAGTGAATTTTGTTGCATTATCCAGTAAATTGGTCAATATTTGAGTTAATCTTATTTTATCACCTACCAGAAAACGAGGAATGTTTTTATCTATTTTACAGGTGAAATTAATGTTTTTAGTTTTGGTTTTTACAGTATAGGTATCGTTTAAAAGTTCGATTACTTTAAAAAAATCAAAACGGTTATACTGGATTTTCAACCGTCCCATTTCAATTTTTGAGATATCAAGAATATCGTCAATTAAATTTCTTAAATGTTCACCCGATTGTTTTATTATATCTAAATAATGTAATTGGGATTCATTTAAATTGGACCGTTGTAAAATGGTTGAGAAACCCATAATGGAATTTAAAGGTGTCCTTAATTCATGGCTGGTGTTGGCCAAGAATTTGTTTTTAAACTCCTCACGTTCTTTAAGAATTTGAGATTGGATCAATGACTCGTTCTTTTCCTGAGATAAAGTGTTTGATATTTTGTAATGTGCCGTAAAATCAATTATGGAGAATATTATGCTATCCTTTTGTATATGAATTATGAGGTCAAAGATGCCCGAAATGGTGCCTATATGCAAATTAATACATGAGATAGTAAACTCGCTTCCCGGTTTCTCATCAAAGTGGTATTGGATACTTTCAAAAAAGGGATGCACATCATAAATTGAATCGCCTTTTGTTAATTTGAAAAGGTTATTATCAGAATCCACGATTACTCCATCTCTTGAGATTTCTATAAACTGAATCTTATCCTTAATGTACTGTTGTTTTAGTTTTTCGATCATTAGTATTTTCAGCTTTGAAGCTCTTGAGCTAGATCACGGAACATCTCATTCACATTTTCACCGGTCTTGGCACTGGTTAAACAGTCATAGTCTATTTCTTTTAAAGCCAGTATGTCAATTAAAGATTGTTTGCTTACCAAATCCAGTTTATTTCCGACAACTTTAATTTTGGCTTTAGGATAGTTCTCCTTTAAAAACTCAATTTCTTCATTTATGTTTATAAAAGTATCGATCCTCGTGGCATCAAACACATAAATAAACCCATTAGATCCCAACAAATACGATAATCTGGCATTTTTTACCGTTGTATTACCTTCTACATCCCAAATGATCAATGAAACTTTTTTAGTATTTTTTAATTCAACTACTTTTTTCTGTATTTGAACTCCTAAAGTTACTTTGTAATCTTCGGAAAATGTGTCATCAATGAATCGTTTCATTAAGGACGTTTTACCAACTCCAAAATGACCTAATAACACTATTTTTTTAGGGCTACTCATTCTTAAAATATTTTTCTAGTTCTCGTGATAGATCTTTTTCTTCAACATGATCTTTCGTTATGTGTTCTGAAAAGTCCAATAATTTGTTTTCCAAGTTGTTCTTATATGTTTGGTTATAAGCGCCGGAGATTACTACTGCAATATAATAAAAGTGAAAATTCTGAATATGAATATTGTATAACTCATATTCAATTGATTCCAGATCTTGGTTACCTGCACTAAAAGCATCTTCAACAAAACTCTTTATAGCAGTAAGCATGCCAGAAATTAAATCTTTATCAATTGTTTCCTTTTTACTGTAGTTTCCGGACAGAATCCCGGAATCTTTATCTATTATAAAGATTTGTTCAATTTCCGGTTTTATGAGATCGGACATGATAATATCTTCTTCACTAACACCGGAAACTTTGGACTTAAATTTTCGTTTCCAGTATTTAACAGAGAAACTGCTTTGTACTTGTTTATTGATTCTTTCAGAAAGCATTTTCATTTCATTCTGAATATACTTTTTGATCATTTTACCCATTATAGGATATAATGCCTCAACAACTGCATCCTGTGAATTCTTTATTTCTTCCTTTAGTGTTTTGGTAATGGTTGGTCCCAATGTTTTAGGGATTTCTTTGACAAAATCATCCAGATTGTCTTTAATTATGGGATCAACTTTTTTTGATAATTGGTCTTTAGTGTTTAAGACTGAATTTAAAGCTTCGATTTTTTTTGTAATGGATTGAGCAAAAACCCGATCTTCAGTAAGAAGAATTTCCTTTAAGAGTTTAAGCTTATCTTTTTGTTCCATTATGTTCAGAAGAATTTTAGCAGAGAAAATCTATTCCTACTTAGAAGCAATTTTTTCGCCTAAAGAAATGAGAAGATCGCCTAATAATTTCTTATCCACTTTTTTATCATCAAGTTTATCGGCTTTATCTTCAAGAGCATGTTCAAGATCGGTAATACGAATATTAATATCTGTGCTGAGGTTATCAATACTGGACATCAATTCCTCCCGAGTCTCATTAATATAATCCTGAAGTTCTTTTCGCTTTGAATCAATATCTTTTTTTAGAGTTTCAAATTCAGAATTATATTCAGCAATGTTTTCACCAAAAATCAGGTTTTTTATAACTTCAATCTTAGAAGCTGAATCTGAATTACTTTGGGGGTTGGCATCTTTTTTATCTTTAGCCATAATATTCTGTTGATTGATAACGATTAATACATTGACAAAAATATAAAAAATAAGCAATTATAAGTCCTTTGAAGAGAATTACTTAGAATTCCTCATAAACTCTTCTGCTTTTTCTACCATATTCTTACTGCCGCAAATAATGGGAACCCTTTGATGTAATTCAGTAGGTTGAATGTCCATTATTCTTTTAAATCCATCACTGGCTTTTCCGTTGGCTTGTTCCGCTAAAAAGGCCATTGGACTGCATTCATATAATAAACGTAGTTTTCCCTGAGGACTCTTGGAAGTTTTTGGATATAAATAGATTCCTCCTTTTATCATATTTCTGTGAAAATCTGATACCAATGAACCTATATACCTTGAAGTATAAGGTCGGTCTCCTTCTTCTAACTGACAATATTTTATATAGTCTTTAATTCCTTGCGGGAAGTGAATATAATTACCTTCATTTACTGAATATATGAATCCGTCTTCCGGAAAAGTCATATCAGGATGTGATAAATAAAACACACCTAAAGCAGGATTCAGAGTAAAACCATTAACACCATCTCCGGTTGTATACACAAACATTGTTGAAGTGCCGTAAATGATATATCCGGCTGCAACCTGTTCACTTCCTTTTTGTAAAAAATCATCAATGGTAACAGGAGTCCCCACAGGAGTTACACGTCTAAACACTGAGAAAATAGTTCCTACAGATACATTGACATCAATATTGGAAGACCCATCTAAAGGATCTATTAATACAACATATTTATTCTGATGGTTTTCGTCCTGACTGTTTATACAAATAAAATCATCTTCCTCCTCGCTTGCCAATCCGCAAATAATGTTCCTTTTGGTTAGCGCATTTATAAAAACTTCATTGGCGTAGACATCTAATTTCTGCTGGTCTTCGCCCTGTATGTTAGTGTCACCTGCAGCACCAATAATATCTACTAATCCCGCCTTGTTCACTTCATGATTTACAACTTTTGCAGCTAATCTTATTGAGTTAAATAATTTTGATAATTCTCCTGATGAATATTTAAAAGAGGTCTGATTTTTAATTATAAATTCCCCTAATGTTAGATTTGTGTGAGACATAAAAAAAAATGAAAGATTTATACTGCAAATATCGGGTTTTTTAATTAACTATAACGTTTGCGAAGCAGATTAATAGAATTTAATATTCTAGTTTAAACTATATTTGAAATTATTTTAAAAAAATGCAGGTTACCATTCGTTTAGCAACAAAAAATGACATGAAGGATGTCCTTGATCTAATTAAGGAATTAGCACATTTTGAGAAGGAACCAAATGAAGTGGAAGTTACAGTGGAAGAATTGATTAAAGATGGATTCAATAATAATCCGGAATTTATTTGTTTTGTAGCTGAAATGAACAATAACATTGAAGGGATGGCTTTGGCCTATAAAAGATATTCAACATGGAAAGGTGTTATTTTACATCTGGAAGATCTTATTGTAAAACAGGATAGCAGAGGATCTGGAATAGGCACACAACTTTTGGATAGAATTGTAATGTATGGCAATGAAATTGGAGTAAAACGGATTTGTTGGGAGGTGCTTGATTGGAATAAGCCTGCTATTGAATTTTATAATAAAAAAGGAGCATACATAAAGGAAGACTGGAGAGTAGTTCATTTAGATCAAAAAGGAATAAAAGCATACATTTCAAAATTATAATATGAGAGTTTTTAAATTTGGAGGTGCATCTGTTAAGGATGCAGATGGTGTAAAAAATTTATTATCCGTTTTAAAAATAGTAGGATACAACGATACGCTTATAGTCGTATCTGCAATGGGTAAAACTACCAATGCCCTGGAAGTTGTATTAGACAATTATTTCAACAAACGATCAGAATTACAAAGTTCAATTCAGGATATAAAAAAGTATCACAATGGGATTTTACTGGATCTTTTTGAAAATGAAAATCATAAAGTATTTGATAAAGTTTCCAAGCTTTTCCTTGAACTGGACAGTTTTTTCAAGACCAATAAATCACCGGATTACAATTTTGTCTATGACCAGGTTATCGGGTTTGGTGAATTGATCTCAACAACCATAATTAGTAGTTTTCTTGAAGAGGAAGGACTAAAAAATAATTGGTTAGATGTTAGAGAATATATTAAAACAGATAATTATTACAGACGGGCTAATGTAGATTGGAATAGTACTCAAATTAATATTTCAAAAAAAGTAAATCAATCCATATTAAATATTACTCAGGGGTTTTTAGGCAGTGATGCTAATAATTTCACGACGTCTTTAGGAAGAGAAGGAAGTGATTATACGGCTGCCATTTTCGCTTTTTGTTTAAATGCTGAAAGTGTAACTATTTGGAAAGATGTTCCGGGAGTTTTAAATGCTGATCCTCGTTATTTTGAAAATGCTCAGTTATTAAACAAGATATCTTACAGAGAAGCCATTGAACTTGCGTTTTATGGAGCATCTGTAATCCACCCTAAAACATTGCAACCATTGCAGCGCAAGGAAATTCCGCTACATGTAAAATCATTTATTAATCCTGAAAGTCCGGGAACCATTGTTGGCAAGGAAATAGGTATTGATCCTAAAGTGCCTTGTTTTATCTTAAAGCAAAATCAGGTTTTGTTATCTCTTTCAACTTTAGATTTTTCATACATCATGGAGGACAATATCAGTGAAATATTCAACTTGCTTCACTTGTACAAAATGAAAGTAGATGTCATTCAAAATTCGGCAATAAGCTTTTCGGTTTGTTTTGACAATACCTATAAAAATTTAGATAAACTGCTTCATCATTTAAAAGCAAAATTCAAAGTGACATGTAATGATAAGGTATCATTATATACAATTAGGCATTATGATGAAGAATCGATCAATCAGTTAGAATCAAATAAAAAAATCCTTTTAAAACAAATACTAGGCGAAACGGTTCAGATTGTTACAGAATAAGCATTTCACGGCATTTCTTTTGTAAAATATATTTTTTTGCATATGTAACCACTTCATTAACAGATGAATTTTTACATATTGATCAGGGAGTCTACAAATTAAAAAATTCATGTACTTTTGTAATTAGCTCAACCAAAAATTAACTATGGGATTAGTAACCGCAAAAGAAGTTTCTAAAGCTATTAATTTAGATAAATATGGTTTTTTAGGAACTTTCATTGGTTGGATATTAATGAAACTTCTCAATATTTCTACATTAAACCGGATCTATAACAGAAACAAACATTTAAAAGAGTTAAATTTTCTGAATAGCATATTAAATGAGTTTCAGATCAAGTTCGAAATTCCCGAAGAAGACTTAAGCAGACTCCCCAAGGAAGGAGCCTATATAACTATTTCTAACCATCCGTTAGGTGGTATAGACGGGATACTACTTTTAAAACTCATGTTAGAACAACGCGATGATTTTAAGATAATTGGAAATTTCCTTCTTCATAGAATTGAGCCTTTAAAACCTTACATCATGCCTGTAAATCCTTTTGAAGAGCGAAAAGATGCTAAATCAAGTATTTCAGGATTTAAAAACTCGATTTTACACTTACGTGAAGGTCACCCGTTGGGCATATTTCCTGCAGGTGAGGTGTCGACTTATAGAGATGGTAAACTGGTAGTAGATAAACCCTGGGAAGAAGCCGCAATGAAACTGGTAAAAAAAGCTGAAGTCCCTATTGTTCCCATTTACTTTCATGCCAAAAACAGCAGATTGTTTTACAAATTATCAAAAATTAGCGATACGTTCAGAACCGCTAAATTGCCATCAGAATTACTGACTCAAAAGCACAGGATAATAAAGGTTAGAATAGGGAAGCCTATATCTGTGAAAGATCAAAATGAGTATGAGTCACTGGACCAATTTTGTGATTTTATTCGCAAAAAAACCTATATGCTTTCTAATGCTTTTGAACCAAAAGACAAAATAATCAATACCATTTCATCTACATTAAAAGTCCCTAAATCACCAAAGCGAATAGTTACTCCTGTGAAGCCGGAAATCATGGTAAAGGAACTGACAGAACTTAATGATGGGGATTACAGACTTTTAAAGAGCAAAAACTATGAAGTTTACCTTTGTCCTGCCATTAAAATACCTAACATTTTGCAGGAAATTGGACGATTACGTGAAATAACATTCAGGGAAGTTGGAGAAGGAACCAATGAAGCTATAGATCTGGATAAATTTGATGCGTATTACCATCATATGTTTTTATGGGATGACGACAGGAAATTAGTTGCCGGCGCTTACAGAATGGGATTAGGATCAAAAATATTTGAGAAGTATGGAATCGATGGGTTTTATCTTCAAGATCTCTTTAGATTTGAACCTGAACTTTACAAGATGATGAGTCAATCCATAGAAATGGGAAGAGCCTTTATTATCAAAGAATATCAGCAAAAACCAATGCCATTATTTTTATTATGGAAAGGAATTGTGCATACAACATTGCGATTTCCTGAGCACAAATATTTAATTGGAGGCGTAAGCATAAGTAATCAATTCTCTAATTTTTCAAAGTCCCTGATGATCGAGTTTATGAAGTCGCATTATTATGACCCTTATGTGGCGCAATATGTGCATCCTAAAAAGGAATTTAAAGTAAAATTAAATGATGCCGATAAGGATTTTGTATTTGATGCCACAGAAGCCGATTTGAATAAATTCGATAAGATCATTGATGAGGTAGAACCCGGAAATTTACGTTTACCGGTTTTACTTAAAAAATACATTAAACAGAATGCGAAACTGGTCGCTTTTAATGTTGA
>CBDUIO010000001.1:0-42992 GCA_965367355.1 uncultured Flavobacteriaceae bacterium | reverse complement strand
ATTGGATTTAACAAATATGGAGTTGCTACCGTATTATCTACAATTAAAGGGACTTTAAATCCTTTAGCCTGTTTTGAAATAGCTTCAATATCCAAAACGTCTAGTTTCGGATTTCCAAGAGACTCGATAAAAAATGCTCTTGTATTTTCTTGAGCAGCTTTTTTAAAGTTTTCCGGATTGGATGGATCTACAAATGTTGTAGTAATTCCATGTCTTGGCAGGGTTACACTTAATAAATTGTAAGTTCCTCCATATAAACTGTTTGAGGCTACAATATGGTCTCCGGTTTTTAATAAGGTTAATAAGGTAGTGGCAATGGCCGAAGTACCCGATGCAGTTACTACTGCAGCAATCCCTCCTTCAAGAGCTGCTAATCGCTGCTCTAAAATGTCATTTGTAGGATTGTTGATCCTGGTGTAAATGTTTCCGGTTTCAGCCAAGGCAAAAAGATTTGCTGCATGGTCTGAATCATTAAATACGTAAGCCGTTGATTGATAAATGGGAACCGCTCTGGTTCCGCCGTTTTTTTGGACATCATGTCCTGCATGCAACGCTTTGGTTGCGAATTTTTGTGTACTCATTTTTCTAAGTTTTTGAGTTAATAAATAATTAAACCAAAAGCCAAATAAGCTTTGTAAAAAGCATACCTAATAGAAAAATGTTATAAAGAAATTGCTAACTACAAATGAGTAATTAGTCTTTAGTTATCTATCCGAACTTGCAAAAAATGACTCGCAATTTCAAGTAGAATTTAGCACCTTCTTAGTAAATCCAAGGGTTGCTAAGGTTTCACCGGGTCTAATCCCTCCACCTTTCTTGATAACACTTCAATAAGTTTTTGAACTTTGTGAACGCAAATATATATTTTAAAAAATCTTAAAAGCAAATTTTTTAGCATTTAATTTTGAAGAATTTTAATATTATTATGAAATCCACAAATTTATCAAGCATATTTTGCCATATACTTATCCTTAATGATCTGAGCTACTGGTTTATTTTCAATTTTGCTCTCCAACCAGGAAATAATATCCAGATACAAAAAGGCTCTTTTTTCAAAAGGCCTGTCTTCAAATTTAATTAAAACGTCGTGCAATTGTATAAAAGCCTTTTTCAGATCTTGTGGATAAATATCCTGCAGGCTTTTAATGAATTTTATCATTTCAATTTGGACATCATGCAAGTCGTTCATTTTAATTAAAAATTTGTATGTACTTCTTAATAAGGATTCTATATGGTAGTCAAGTCCAGCTTCATAATGAGCAACCAGATTTAATACTCTTGAGAAGCATAACAGATCCTCCCGCATTGATAAACTTTTATTTGAAATAATCTTGTCCAGATATTCTATACATTTTTTATTGTTTCCTGCTCCAAAATGTAAGCTTGCGAATTTATAATAAAAGGTCATGATATGATGCTCGTCAATTCTATCAGTAAACTGTTTTAGTTCAGATTCTACCTTTGGAATGAGTGGTAATCCTTCTTCAAAACTTCCATCGATGAAGTACAAATTGAATTTATTCAGGTTTATATATAAAAAGGATAAAGCCTCAACATTTTCATCTTTTGGAAAGGATTTCGAATTAACCTTAACAACTAATCTGTTAAGAGTCTCTTCAAATTTCTCTTTATTTTTAAGAAAATATAAAGATTCCAATAAATAATTATTCCCCTTCAAAAAGAATACAGGGTTTAAGACAATCATATCGGGATTCTGATAAAATAAATCGACCCATTTAAGTGAATATTTGTAACAATTCAAGAAATCCTGCATTAAAAAACTGTACCACAGGTAAGCTTTATACAACCAAAGTTTTTCCCTGAATCCTAATTCTTTAATGTCAATTTTTGGAAGTCTGGCATTAAAATAATCTGTTATTTCTTTACTTTCGGCTTCGTTCCTTACATATCCTGTTTTTAAAAATATTCCATATAACTGCAAGGATAAATTAGATAATTTACTGGTCAACACGTTAGCTTCACTAAGCTCCCTGGCTTGAATAGTCAACTCGTCTGCTCTACCGCTGATACTTCTGGTTATATATTGAGATTCAATTATCTTTTCCAATTCCACAATCTCATAGGCTAAGTTTTTTTCTTCGTTTTGAATTGCAACTTCCTTAGCCTTATCTAAAATCTTCAAACTTTGCTTGTATAATCCTTTATGATACAATATGGACGCAAAATCTAACTGCTCTCGTATTTGAGAACGAATATTCTGATGTGACGGATTTAATTTTAAACTTATTAAAATTTGTTTATATAAATGCGCCTTAACATTAGCCAATTGCTGTTTTTTTACGATTCCCGACTTCAATATAGTAGCTTCATTATACTCTGATAACTTGTCAAGAATGTTGAACAGATTTAAGAATTTAGAATCAGTATTTACGCCCAAACGACCAACATAAAGTTTGAATTGTCGTTTTTCTGATTTTGTCAAAGATTTGACAAGTAAAAATAAATTATCTTTTTGGGCTTTAGTCATCAATGGAATACTTCTGTATATTTCTGATTATTAGTTATTTAAACTATTTTATCTGGTTTGAACATCGTAATGTTCTTACAATGCAAAAATGAATTACTAATCCAAAATATAAATTCGTTAGACAATACGAAAATATATTTGAATAAATGTCGACGAATAAAGTAGAAATATTTGATACAACACTAAGAGATGGTGAACAAGTTCCTGGCTGTAAATTAAATACACGTCAAAAACTTATTATTGCAGAACAGCTTGATAATTTGGGGGTGGATGTTCTTGAAGCCGGCTTTCCGGTTTCCAGTCCCGGCGATTTCAAATCGGTTGAAGAAATAGCAAAATTAGTGAAAAATGCTACAGTCTGCGGTTTAACTCGTTCTGTTGAAAACGATATAAAAGTAGCTGCCGAGGCTTTGAAATATGCCAAAAAACCTAGAATACATACTGGAATTGGTACTTCTGATTCTCATATCATTCACAAATTCAATTCAAATCGGAAAGAAATAATTGAGCGTGCAGTAGCTGCAGTTACTTATGCCAAGTCTTTTGTTGAAGATGTTGAATTTTATGCAGAAGATGCCGGTAGAACCGATAATGAATACTTAGCCAGAGTTTGTGAAGCAGTCATTAAAGCCGGTGCGACGGTTTTAAATATTCCGGATACCACAGGATATTGCCTTCCGCACGAGTATGGAGCAAAAATGAAATATTTAATGGAAAACGTCAAAGGAATTGATAAAGCAATTTTATCTTGTCACTGCCACAATGATCTGGGGCTTGCAACTGCAAACTCAATTGAAGGCGTTATCAATGGTGCTCGCCAAATAGAATGCACAATCAATGGAATTGGAGAACGTGCTGGAAACACCGCTCTTGAAGAGGTTGTCATGATACTGAAGCAACACCCATATTTAAACCTTGAAACTAATATTCAAACTGAGATGTTATATGGTATTAGTCAGTTAGTATCTGATAGCATGGGAATATACACACAACCTAACAAAGCAATCGTTGGAGCCAATGCTTTTGCACATAGCTCAGGGATTCACCAGGATGGTGTGATCAAGAATAGACAAACATATGAGATCATCGATCCTAAAGATGTAGGTGTGACAGACTCCGCAATTGTTCTTACAGCCAGAAGCGGAAGAGCAGCCTTGGCTTATAGAGCAAAAAAGATTGGTTATGAGTTGACTAAACTGCAATTAGACGAGGTTTATTCTAATTTTTTAACCTTTGCAGATAACAAAAAAGAAATCGATGATAATGATATTCACCGAATCGTAGAAACCAGTAAGGTTTACAATGAAATAAAGTCAGCTTAATGAAACTAAATATTGCAGTATTATCCGGTGATGGCATTGGTCCTGAAGTTACAAATCAGGCCATAAAGGTTTTAAAGGCAGTTGCTGTCGAATTCAATCACCATTTTGTATTTAAAAATGCCAAGGTTGGCGCTATTGCCATAGATGAAACTGGAAATCCATTACCCGATGAGACATTAAATCTATGTCGTAAAAGTGATGCCATACTTTTTGGAGCCATTGGCCATCCAAAATATGACAATGATCCCAATGCTAAAGTGCGTCCGGAACAAGGCTTATTAAGATTAAGAAAAGAATTAGGCTTGTTCGCAAATATAAGACCTGTAAAAGCTTACGATTCTTTGTTAAAAAAATCTCCTTTAAAAAAGGAAAATATCAAAGGAGCTGATATTAGCATTTATCGTGAACTCACAGGTGGGATATATTTTGGAGAGAAAGAAATTAGCGATGATGGGAATACTGCATCAGACCTATGTAAGTATTCTCGTTTTGAAATTGAGCGTATTGCGCATCTAGCATTTAAAGCTGCACAGAAAAGAAAAAATAAGGTAACACTAATAGATAAGGCCAATGTGTTAGAAAGTTCCAGACTTTGGCGCAAGGTAGTGACTGAAATTGGCACACAATATCCAATGGTGGAACTGGACTTTTTATTTGTTGACAATGCTGCGATGCAAATGATAATTAATCCTAGACAGTTCGATGTAATCCTGACTGAGAATATGTTTGGCGATATTATAAGCGATGAGGCAAGCGTTATTGGCGGGTCTATAGGATTGTTAGCTTCGGCATCAATTGGAGATAAACATGCGATGTTCGAACCAATTCATGGTTCGTATCCTCAGGCAACTGGTAAAGGCATAGCAAATCCAATTGCATCCATCTTATCGGCAGCAATGCTGCTGGATCATTTTGAATTACATGATGAGGCATATTTAATAAGAAAAGCAGTAGATAAATCTTTGAGACTTTATATCACCACCCCAGATCTAAACACAAAATTTGATAATATAACCACAAATAAAGTAGGAGATTTTATAGAAGATGTCATTAATAATCCAAATGACTCCAACTTTAATTTTCAAAACATACATCTGGGACAGTCCACTATTATTTAATTGGGTTAGTGAAAAATTAAATTATGGGACACTAAAACGCATGGTCAATACAATGCGTTTTTTTCATTCTGAAAATCAATATAGTGTCATTACAATTCCCACCAATTAGTGTTATACTTTTATTATGACAATTAATAAAAAGCATTGTTTTTTGAGAATTGTTAATAAGGTCTTGATAAGAAATAATGATTTTGATCTTTTCTAAACCTAAAACTCATAATTTTCAGTTCAAATTACTTCCCCAAACCTTTTTTTAGATATTAAATAAAATAATTTAGACTAACCAATAAAAACAAATATTATGAAAAAAGTAGGACTTGCATTATTTGCATTAGTATTGTTAACAACATTAAGTGCTAAATGTGATAAAAAAGATTCAGATTGTGAAAAAATATTAATTATGCATAACGGACTGGAAATAGAAATTGCACCAAATGCATGGGAAGCACATTTCGAACATGGAGATCAATTCATTGAATGTGTTCCTAAAAATTAATTATTAATTTTTCCAGCCACTGATCCTTAAAAACATAATAGATTAATTGAAAATTATCTTTCGATCATAAAACCATCCAGTTTAATATCATCTAAACCTATGTTGTCAAAAGGATATTCTAATTGATTTTGAATATTATAGAGCGATATTAAAATAAACTGGGTAAGTTGTACAATAGAGTAAACAATTGATTGTGAATTTTCTATTCCTATATTGTAAATAATAGTAGGAACATATAGAAAAGGGAAGATATAAATAAAAATTTCACAATAAGCCTTTAGACTTATAGGTGTTCTATGGGTATGAATAGCAAATACATTTTCAACAGATTCATGAAGGTCCTTCATGAACCTAAAAACCTTCTCACGCAGATTTCTCGGTATTATGGCAGATTTATCTCGTGTAAATTGAAACACTTTATTTAAAATAGCATCAAAGTCCTTTACTACAAAATCCTTCGATTTTAAATTGTTCAAAGTAACTGTATTGATCTCTGATAATATGCCTTTTATCTCCTTGAGGTCCTCCTCACTTAATTTATCATTGCTATTAAAAAAATAATACAGAGTTTTTAGAGAGCTTCTAAATTCACTTAAATGCTCCAGGGCTTTCTCGCGGCGTTTAAAAGATGTTCTTATGGCAAACACCAATGGAAATATAATTGCAATACTTAAGAGTGTAAGATCTAAATTGAATGTAAAATCAAACTTATAAAAGACATAAGTCACAACAACAGAAATCCCTAAAGCAAGATAGGTTCTGTAATTTATGATGGAATAATATTGTCTGATATCCAATTTTAAAAATATTACATTTGTTAAAAATACTATATTTTATGAATAAGCCATTAAGTTATCTCATCCTTTTTCTGAATATAATATTTTTTAATATTGGTAATTCTCAGGAAACTTTACAAATTGAAGATTCAAACCTTTTTCACAAAATATTTCAAGAAGAAGAACCTTTACCCATAACCTTATCATTCGATATTAAAGACATTAAAAAAAACACGAACGATTCTACATATGTCAATACCACATTAGCATACAAACTCAAAGACAGCACAGAGCATGCCCTGGAAATAATGATCAGGCGAAGAGGCAATTACCGACTTAAAAAATGTTATTTCCCTCCTATTACAGTAAAATTCAACAAGAAGGAGGTCAAAAAAACAGCCTTTAAAGGACATAAAAAGTTAAAACTGGTTATGCCTTGTTTGCTTCAAAAAGATAATAATGACAACGTCATTAAAGAATATTTAGCTTATAAATTGTTTGAGTCTATATCTCCGTATCATTTCAAAACACGATTAGTCGATTTGACTTTTGATGAAATTAAAGGACAAAAAATCAAAACTCATCTTATAAAAGGAATTTTAATTGAAGATGATAAATCAGTAGCAAACCGGTTTAACGGAAAAGTTTATAAAAGGTATTCTCATCCTTTGAATCACGAGCCAGTTGCATCAGTAAAAAATACTCTTTTTCAATTTATGATTGGTAACACAGATTTCTCCCAAGCTTACCTGCATAACGTAAAAGTTGTATATATTGACAATAACATGATCCCATTACCTTATGATTTTGACATGTCCGGTTTTGTGAATTGCAGTTATGCAGTAGTTTCTCAAATTCAGGGAGAGAGCCTGGGCATAACGTCGGTAAAAGATAGACTTTACAGGGGTTTTGTTAGAGATGAATCCGTTTTTTATCAAGTCCGAAACGAATTTTTAGATAAGAAAAATGACATGCTTTCAATTTTAGATAAAAACGAGACATATTTTTCAGATCCAAGAGAATTTGAGATATCTAAATCATATATATTAGGTTTCTTCGATATTATGATCAATGACAAAAAATTTAAAAGTCAAATTATTGATAGTGCGAGAAAGGAATGAAACCCTGCTATTAAATAAAAGCTAATTATTAACTCTTTTTACGGTACTTTTTCTTAGTAACAGCATAGGAATTGTAATTCCTAAAGTAATGGCGATCAATATAAAAACCATATTAAACCCATTAGAAAATATCCCATTTATCAACTCATATTTCTTTGAAATATCCTTTTCTACCAATGTATATTTCATAACATAAAGTACTGTTTCATATGCATAAAATCCCGGAATCATTGGTATAATGGTTGGAATTGTAAAAACAACCGGAGGCAAGTGAATTTTGTGGGCAAGTGGAATACTTATCAAACCAACAAAAAATGCTCCAAGAAAACTGGAAAATACAATATTGACATTAAAATGAAGCATCAAAAATTTAATCAATCCAGCGCCAAAACCTAAAATAAAAATGGTTATTATCGATTTTCTAGGTACATTAAAAAGGATACTAAAGCCAACGGCTGCAATTCCCGACCAAATAGAAAGTTCAATTAATTCAAATATTATAGTGTTCATGCTATTTTTAAATGAAATATTACCATAGCTGCAAAAAGTCCAAGGGCTATAAAAAGTACTGTCATTATTCCAACGGAAAACCTTACTAAACCGTTTAAAATATTATTATCCATTAAATCGGTAAATGAATTAATTAGTGGTACGCCGGGAACTAGAAATAGAACGGAAGTCGCCAATGCAGTTTGGGGATTCGCTCCCAGATTAAATAAAATTCCAATACAAGCCAAAACAGAAGCCGTAAATGACCCAAAAAAAACACGTAGATATAAATTGTATTTTTTTTGTGCAGCAAATTGAAAAATGAACAATCCTATAAAAGTACATACAAATGCGACCGTCATATTCAAATAGTCACCTCCAAATATGTTACAAAAACCTGCTCCTGCAAAACTAACAGCCAACAGCACCAGTATTCTGGGAAATCTTTTTTTTTCCTTTATTTTTTCTATTTCAGATTCAATTTCTTCGATAGTCCAGTTTTCATCCATTGCCTTCCAACTTCCTAAGCTTACTTGAGAAATTGTCGAAAAATTCAATAAATAAGGCGGTATATTTTTAGTTTTTGTATAATTGTTTCCATTCATGTTGTCCTTTATAGTAAGGACAATCGTTTTATGACTTATTAAACATGAAGCTGAGCAATCTAAAACAGAAGCATATCTGTCAACATTTAAATTCACTCTATTTGTGTTTGCACCTGCTTGCATCAATATTGAAGATATTTCCAGTAAAATATCGGCTGATCTATCTAACTTTTTTAATGATTCAATCATAAAAATAGGTGTCAAAATAAGGTGTAAATGTAATTCATATTTACATTTTTTTTAAACTTAAATTCAGTATTTAATTAGCATTTTTCATTTTCTGTTTAATCTTATTTAAACTAAGATTATGAATACTGCCAACATGGGAATGTTGCTTATCCATATCTGGTTTATAAGTGCCGTCTTGTACTTGTAATCCTATTTTCTGATAAGCCTCTCTAAACGATAAACCATCAGTCACAAGATTGTTAATGCTGTCTACTGTAAAAAGGTATTTATATTTCTCGTCAGACAGATCAACATCCTTTATAATGACCTGTTGTATAGCAAAATTGAAGATATCCAAAATGTCTTTTACGTCTTCAAAGGCATTTATCATATTTTCTTTTAATAACTGAAAATCTCTGTGATAACCACTTGGTAAATTATTAGTGATCAATAGCATCTCTGTGTGCAAACTTTGAATTTTATTGCATTTCCCTCTTATAAGCTCAAATACATCCGGATTCTTCTTATGAGGCATAATACTGCTACCTGTTGTTAATTCATCCGGGAAACTTATAAACCCAAAATTCTGACTCATATACAGGCAAATATCCATGGCAAATCTGCTTAAAGTATTACACAATCCTCCTAAAGCACCGGCAATGGATCGTTCACTTTTTCCTCTGCTTAATTGGGCGGCTACCACATTGTATTTTAGAGTAGAAAAATTCAATTCTTTTGTAGTAAATTCTCTATCAATTGGAAACGAACTTCCGTAACCTGCAGCAGATCCTAACGGGTTTTGATCTACAATCTTTTTAACTGCATTGAGCATATACACATCGTCAATCAACAATTCTGCATAGGCAGAAAACCACAACCCGAAGGAGGACGGCATAGCAACCTGTAAATGTGTATAACCTGGTAGCAATTTTCCTTTATGAGTGTCTGCTAGTTTTAAAAGTGAATCAAACAGGGATTTAACTTTTAAATTAACTTCTCTAAGATTTTCCTTGTAATACAGTTGCAACGCTACCAATACCTGATCGTTTCTGGATCGTGCAGTGTGGATTTTCTTTCCAACTTCACCTAATTTTTGAGTTAATTCAAATTCAATTTTAGAATGTACATCTTCAAATTGATCCTCGATGATGAATTTTCCATTTGAAATTTGTTGTTGTAATTCATTTAATCCTTTTTCCAGTTTCTGCAGTTCATCCTCAGTTAAAATGTTGATGTTCTTTAACATTTTTGCATGTGCTATTGAGGCTTGAACATCATACCTGGCAATATGCAAGTCAATTTTTCGGTCATTACCAACCGTAAATCGCTCTATTTTTTTATCAATTGAAAATCCTTTATCCCACAGCTTCATTTTTGTAAATTTTAATTCTTAAAATTTAGAACCAATATATTTAGACCGCTTTGCATTTAGAACAAAGACATTTTCAATTAAAATTTCGTCTTTATCCTTGGCTCTTGATTCTATTGTCTTATTCTATAATATTTTTTCTAATAATTGAATGTAAATGTCAATGCCTTCTTCAATTTCAGTTAAATAAATAAACTCATCTGCTGTATGCGAACGAGTGCTGTCGCCAGGACCCAATTTTAGCGATGGACAGGTCAAAACTGCTTGATCGGACAAGGTTGGAGACCCATAAAGTTCTCTTCCCAATTCTACTCCTGCCTCAACCAGTGGGTGACTGACCGGAATAGAGGACGAGTTTAAACGCAAGCTTCTTGGCTCAATACTTGTACATGGCGATTTCTCTTTTAAAATCTTCGCAATCTCTTTATTGGTATACCTGTCATTTACCCGAACATCAATAACCAAATCAACTTCAGATGGAACAGCATTGTGCTGTTTTCCCGCATGAATTTGAGTGACTGTCATTTTCACATCACCTAGAACGGGAGACTTTTTCTCAAATTTATAATCCTGAAACCATTTCAACACTTTTACCGTGTTATAAATAGCGTTATCAGTATTTGGATGGGCTGCATGACTAGGTGTTCCTTTTACTTTGGCATCAAATACTACCAATCCTTTTTCGGCAATTGCCAAATTCATTAAGGTGGGTTCGCCAACGATTGCAACATCAATTTTCGGAATGAATTCCAGCATGCTGTTCAATCCATTTTCTCCACTGCTTTCTTCTTCTGCCGAAGCTACAAGAACCAGATTATATTTTAAGTTCTTTTTATTATAAAAATATGTAAAGGTTGCCATCAATGAAACTAAACATCCTCCGGCATCATTACTTCCTAATCCATATAGTTTCCCTGCTTCCTCTATTGCCTTAAACGGATCTTTGGTGTAACCATTATTGGGTTTAACCGTGTCATGATGAGAATTAAGCAACAATGTGGGTTTGCTTTCATCAAAATGCAGGTTTATAGCCCAAACGTTATTTTTTGTCCTCACACAAGGAATCTTATAATCTGCAAACCAGTTCTCAATATGTGTTGCGGTTTTATCTTCTTCCGATGAAAAAGAAGGTGTCTCAATAAGATTTTTGAGCAATTCAATGGCGCTCTGTGTCAATTCTTTCTTTTTCATTTTTCAATAGTTGTGAAAATTGAATGGGCATCAAACAACATTTCTGTTTTACCTATGCATACCTTTTCTACATTATTCGCTACGGCATGAAAACAATTATCAATTTTAGGCAGCATACCTTCTGATATAATACTTTCATCAATTAATGCTTGAAAGTTCTTAGTATTAATTAGTTCGATTACTGAATTATCATCATTTATATCTTTCAAAACACCTTTTTTCTCAAAACAATAATATAACTCTGTTTTATATTGATTTGCAAATCCTATGGCCAGTTCTGATGCGATTGTATCGGCATTCGTATTTAAAAGCTGACCTTTTTTATCATGGGTAATTGCACAAAAAACCGGTGTTATACCATTATTTAGGAGCACATTCAATGTATCTGTATGTACGTTTTCAACATCACCAACATAACCAAAATCGACATCCTTAACCGGTCTTTTTACTGATACTATCGAATTCCCATCAGCACCTGAAAAACCAACTGAATTGCAATCTAAAGACTGTAATCTGGCAACTATATTCTTGTTGATCTTTCCCGCATAAACCATTGTGATGATATCCAGAGTGTTAGCGTCTGTGATTCGTCTCCCATTGGTCATTTTTACTTCAATTCCCATTTGATTGGCTAATTTGGTTGCCAGTTTTCCACCGCCATGAACCAAAAGTTTTGGGCCTTTTATCTTGGAGAACTTCGCTAAAAACTCCTGTAATGCCTGATCCTCATCAATGACATTTCCTCCTATTTTTATTATTTTTAAAGTTTTCATATCGTCATTCTAACTCCTTTTGACCACATTTCGACAAGCTCAATGTGACATCTTCTTTACAGATTTTCCAATATTTTCTTCAACACAATTTGCGCAGAAAACGTTCTGTTATTAGCTTCTTGAATTACGACTGACTGGTCACTGTCCAAAACCGCATCTTCCACCACAAAATTTCTTCTCACCGGTAAACAATGCATGAATTTAGCCTTGCCCAATTTCTTTTTTGTCATCATCCAGTTACTATCTTCACTCAATATCTGGCCGTATTTATTATAACTACTCCAATTCTTAACATATACAAAATCTGCATCATTTAATGCTTCATTCTGATCATAAAAAACGGGCGTATGTTTTGTTATATTCGGATTCAACTCATATCCTTTTGGGTGCGTTATAATAAAATCGACATCCAATTCATGCATCATACTAACAAAGGAATTAGGAACTGCCTGAGGCAATGCCTTAGGATGAGGAGCCCAGGATAAAACAACTTTTGGTCTCTTTTTAGTTCTGCATTCCTCAATAGTCATTGCATCTGCTAGTGCCTGCAAAGGATGTGCTGTAGCGCTTTCCATACTAACAATAGGAACTGTTGCATGTTTTATAAAACTATTAAGCATAAATTCTGATTCATCTTTTTCTTTATCCTTTAAATCCGGGAATGCTCTAACCGCAATAATATCTCCATATTGAGATAACACCTGACAAGCTTCCTTGATATGTTCCGCAGTATCCATACTCATGACTGTTCCGTCTTCATACTCCAGTTTCCAGGCATCATTTACATTTAATACCATGACATGCATTCCTAGATTCTTCGCTGCTTTTTCTGTACTTAATCGTGTTCTCAGACTCGAATTGAAGAAAAGCATAATTAAGGTTTTATGCTTGCCTAAATCTTCAAATTGATATGGATTCTTTTTTAATTCTATAGCTTCCTGAATAATTTCGGGAACGTTTTCAATATCATCTATATTGGTATATTTCTTCATGATAATTCAGTTTTTAAAGCTCCAAAGAATTCATCAAAATGTTCTTTTTGAATGGTCAAAGGTGGAAGAATCCTTAAAACGCTAGGATTCTTTGCACTTCCAGTAAAAATATGATGCTTTTCAATGAGCGCTTTCCTTAATTTGGCAATAGGAAAATCGAACTCTAAACCCAGCATCAAACCTCTTCCTTTTATTCGCTTTACTTTTGGTAAATCCTTGGCTTTTTCAATAAAATAGTCTGAAACCTCTTTTGCGTGCTGCATCAGGTTTTCATTTTCAAGCACATCTAAAACCGTTATGGATGCCGCACAAGCCAGATGATTTCCTCCAAAGGTTGTTCCCAATAATCCAAAAGAAGATTTAATTTTTGGATGAACTAATATACCTCCAACAGGGAAACCATTACCCATTCCTTTTGCCATAGAAATGATGTCCGGAGTGACTTTATGTTTTTGAAAAGCAAAGAAATCTCCTGTCCTTCCAAATCCGCATTGAATTTCGTCTGCAATAAATAAGGTATTATTTTGATTGCACAATTTTACTATGCCTTGTAAGAATTCTGTGGTGACCTCATCTAAACCTCCAATTCCCTGAATGGTTTCTATAATAACAGCACACACATCATTTTTTTTAAGCGCTTTTTCAACTGAAGCCAAATCTCCAAAATCAAAAAATTCAACTTCCTGTTGTGCATTTAAAGGCGCAACTATCTTAGTATTATCTGTGGCTGCAACCGCTGCAGAGGTTCTTCCGTGAAATCCGTTATAAAATGCAATCACTTTCTTTTTTCCTGTATGAAATGAAGCCAGTTTTAATGCATTTTCATTTGCCTCTGCTCCTGAATTGCATAAAAACAATTCATATGTATCACAACCAGATAGTTTGCCCAATTTTGAGGCCAATTCAATCTGTAATGGATTTACAATGGAATTACTATAAAATCCTAGTTTATTCAGTTGCTCACTTATATTCTTAACATAATCGGGATGAGAATGACCAATGGATATTACAGCATGTCCTCCGTAAAGATCTAAGTACTTTGTATTGTGTTCATCAAATACAAAAACATCTTTCGCCTTTACTGGTGTAATATCAAACAAAGGATACACATCGAACAGTTTCATAATTGATCCGTTTTAATACTATTAATTTTATTAAATGACGAAACCATTCCCTGAATTAAGGAAGAACTCAATCCTTTATGCTCCATTTCATTAAGACCTTCAATAGTACAGCCTTTAGGTGTGGTCACTTTATCAATTTCCTGCTCCGGATGATTCCCAGTGGTTATCAATAAACTTGCTGCACCTTCACAGGTATGCATTGCTAACTCCTGTGCTTCTTTTGCGTCAAATCCTAATTGGATTGCTGCTTGCGTAGTAGCACGTATTAAACGCATCCAAAATGCGATTCCACTGGCGCAAACTACGGTTGCTGCCTGCATCTGATTCTCAGGAATAGAAATAGATGTACCAAGTCTGTTAAAAATAGCCTGCGCAACTTTTATACGCTCACTGCCCTTTTCATTACTACACAGACAGGTCATTGATTTTCCAACGGCAATAGCGGTATTCGGCATTGCTCGAATCAGAAATTTATCATCCCCAACTATACTTTCCATTTTTGAAATTACAAAACCGGTAATGGTTGATATCAGGACATGATTATCATGCAGTAATGGTTTTACTTCAATCAATATTCTTTCAAAATGTGCAGGTTGTACCGCGAAGATTAAAATATCTGAATTTCTTACGGCTTCAGAGTTATCTGAAGTCACGGTTACATTTTTGTATCCTTCAAAATCTTTAATATCTTCAAGATTCCGTTTGGTTAAATACAAAGTAGTTATTGCATTGGTAGTGATCAGTCCTTTCGCGATTGAACATCCTAAATTTCCGGTTCCTATAATTGCTATTTTCATGTAAAAAAATTTAAAAGAAGTTGGCTTTAAGTTTTAATGCTTCCGTTTCTTCAAAATCAAACATTAAATTCATATTGTGAATTGCTTGTCCGGAGGCACCTTTTAAAAGATTATCTATAATGCTGGTAATCAATATTTTATCATTATGTTTATGCAAGTGAATAAGACATTTATTTGTGTTAACCACTTGCTTTAAATGCACTTCGTCATCTGAAACAAATGTAAAAGCGGCATCTTTATAAAATTCTTGATATAATGCTTTGGCTTCTTCAAGAGTCCCTTCAAATTTGGTATAAACCGTCGCAAAAATTCCTCTCGAAAAATTTCCTCTGTTAGGTATAAAATTGATTTCAGCCTTAAAATCTTTCTGCAACTGAACAACAGATTGATATATCTCTGCTAAATGCTGATGCTTAAAAGCTTTGTAATGGGAAAAGTTATTATCTCTCCAAGTAAAATGAGTGGTTTTGGATAACGATGTTCCGGCACCAGTCGCTCCTGTAACGGCATTCACATGGATATCATCGAATAACAACCCATTTGCGGACAACGGAAGAATGGCGAGTTGAATAGCTGTAGCAAAGCATCCCGGATTTGCTATATGATTAGCAGATCTTATGATGTCCTTTTGCAATTCCGGCAAGCCATAAACAAAAGTATTGCCATGATATAATTCATGATGTTGTAATCTGAAATCATTACTTAAATCGATGATCCTCGTCTCATAAGAAAATTCATTTTTATCCAGAAAATCCTTTGAATTTCCATGACCTAAACATAAAAATACTACATCAACTTCGTAATTTACAACATTGGTAAAGCACTGATCAATTGAACCAACCAGGTCTTGGTGGATATCGCTAATTTTGTTTCCCGCATTGGACGTACTGTAAACAAAATTTATATTCACATTGGAATGATTAATCAATAACCTGATCAATTCTCCTGCCGTATATCCTGCACCTCCAATAATTCCTGCTTTTATCATATTTATGAATTTACTTGATGATATATTTTGTTTTGATTGCCAAGGATCTTAATAAAACCTTTAGCTTCATCTGCCGACCATCCTGTATTCATTTCTCCATAACTGCCAAACTTTGCCTTCATGAGATCATGATCTGAAATGATTCCATCCAAAGTAAAATGATACGGTTTTAAAGTCACAAGAACATCACCTGAAACCATTTTTTGGCTACTTTCCAGAAAAGCTTCAATATTTCTCATAACAGGATCAAGGTACTGACCTTCGTGAAGATGCATACCATAAAAGCTGGCTAAATATTCCTTATGCTGTAATTGCCATTTGGTAAGCGTATGTTTTTCTAATAAATGGTGTGCTTTTATGGTTATTAAGGCCGCAGGAGCTTCAAAACCTACCCTGCCTTTTATCCCGACTATGGTATCACCTACATGAATATCTCTTCCTATTGCATAGGCTGAAGCCAGTCTGTTTAACACTTCTATATTAACCTCTGGATCGTTCTCTATTCCATTAACAGCAAACAATTCGCCTTTTATAAAAGTCAAAGTAACCTTTTCATCTTCAGTATGTTCTAATTGTGACGGATAGGCTTCGCTTGGTAAGGGTTTATCTGAAGTTAATGTTTCCTGTCCCCCAACACTTGTCCCCCAAAGTCCTTTATTTATTGAATATTTAGCCTTATCCCAGGACATGTCAATTCCGTTACTTTTTAAAAATTCGATCTCTTCTTGTCTTGACAATTTTTTATCTCTTATAGGAGTAATGATCTTGATATCCGGCGCCAATGTTTGAAATATCATATCAAACCTCACCTGGTCATTTCCTGCTCCTGTACTGCCATGGGCAATATATTTAGCATCAATACTTTTAGCATATTCAACAATTTCAATGGCCTGAATGATTCGCTCAGCACTAACAGACAATGGATATGTATTATTTTTCAATACGTTACCAAAAACCAAATACTTTATGACCTTTTGATAGAATGTTGAAACGGCATCAATGTTTTTATAGGTTGACACGCCCATTTTATAGGCATTCTCCTCTATCTGTTTAATTTCCTTTTTTGAAAACCCGCCGGTATTCACGCTCACAGCATGTACCTCAAAACCTTCTTGAGAAAGACTTACAGCACAATACGAAGTATCTAATCCGCCACTATATGCAATGACTAATTTTTTTGATTGACTCATTTTTTATTGTTTTTTAAAAACCTGATCTGTTTTATATTTTTTAATCGCGTCCAAACTTTTTTATCATATTTGTGCTCATGCCTTTTAGACTCATTGATTTTTACTGGATCATAAAGCATTCCTGTACACAAGCACATGGCTTGATTTGTACGTTGTAAAACATCATAATTCTTACAAGTCTGACAGCCGCTCCAAAATGATGGATCATCTGTTAATTCAGAAAAGGTAACCGGTTTGTATCCTAATTCACTGTTCATTTTCATAACAGCCAATCCAGTAGTAATACTGAATACTTTGGAGTCTGGAAATTTATTTCTGGACTGTTCAAAAACTACTTTTTTTATTTTTTTAGCCAGCCCATTTCCCCGATAATCCGGATGAACTATTAGTCCGGAATTGGCTACAAATTTGCCATGACTCCAGGATTCAATGTAACAAAATCCAGCAAACTTATCTCCGTCCAGCGCAATGACAGCATTACCTTTCTCCATTTTATTTATAATGTAATCTGGAGTTCTTTTGGCAATACCTGTTCCCCTGACCTGAGCGGCTTCAGCAATAGATTCGCAAATAATATTTGCATAAATGCTATGTGATTTATCGGCAATAATGATTTCCATTATTTTGATCTTTTATTATTGTTATTAAAATTGATTTTCGAAAACAGAACCGGACACACCTTGAGTTCCCAATTAATAGCACACCCTTAAGGGCGACGCGGAAAATTAGGTCGACTTGAAATCACGTTATTTTTAATAACTAATTTTATAAAGACTGACTTAAAACTTGATGTAAACATGATGAATAAATAAAAATTACGTAAAAAGGTTTGTTCCTAAAAAGAAGAATTAGCGGCGACGGTTGCGCTCGGGTAACCTGGGTAAAAACGTACGTATTTTATTTTTTTGAGTATTCATTGGTGTAAAACTAAAAATTAAATTGAATTAACTGTTTAATCCGCTTGACTTTTTATTAATAATTATGAAATTCAACAAAATGACATTATTTTATTATAAATAATTCATTTTTAATCTGTTTTATCATACTTCTATATTATAAAATATAGTCTGTACTGATAAAATTAGATGATTTAGAATCTAACAATTCTTGTAAAATGGCATTATTATAATCGTTATCCTTGGAAGCTACAAAGGTTCTTATTGAAAAAGCACGCAAAGCATCATGAACGCTCAGGGTACTAACTGCTGAATCTTTTCTTCCGGTAAACGGATAAACATCAGGACCTCTCTGACATGAGCTGTTCAAATTAACTCGGCATACCAAGTTTACCAATGTATCAATTAACGGTGCCAGGGTTTTAATGTCCTTACCAAACAGACTTACTTGCTGTCCATAATTTGATTCTGCAATATCATCTAAAGGCTGACTGATGTTTTTAAAGGCTACAACAGGAATAACAGGACCAAATTGCTCTTCTTCGTAAACTCTCATATCCTTAGAAACAGGATACAGAACTGCCGGAAAAATGAAATTATCTGTTGTTTCTCCTCCTTTTGCATTCAATATATTAGCTCCTTTTGCAATTGCATCATCAATTAATTCCTGAATGTATTCCGGTTTATCCGGCTCTGGTAAAGGCGTTAATTTTGCCCCTTCATCCCATGGATTTCCAAATTTAAGGGCATCCACTTTCGCAGAAAACCGCTTATTAAATTCATCTATAATATCCTCATGAACATATAATATTTTTAAAGCCGTACAACGCTGGCCATTAAATGATAAAGTTCCTGCAATACATTCGCTTATGGCCAAATCCAAATCAGCATCTGGCAAAACAATTCCCGGGTTTTTTGCCTCAAGACCCAAAATAAGTTTCAATCTGTTACTTCTTGGATGCAGCTTTTGCAATGATTTTGCCGATTTACTATTACCAATTAAAGCCAAAGCATCGATCCTTCCCGTTTGCATAATTGGTGAAGCTAATGTTCTGCCTCTACCAAAGATCACATTTACCACACCTTTTGGAAAGCTATTTTGAAAGGCCTCCATTAAAGGAGCAATAAGCAATACTCCAAATTTAGCCGGTTTAAAAATAGTTGTGTTTCCCATTAACAAGGCAGGAATCAGAAGTGCAAAAGTTTCATTAAGAGGATAATTGTACGGACCAAGGCATAAAACCACTCCTAAAGGACCTCTTCGAATATGGGCATAGATACCGTCATGCTTTTCAAACTTGGCTGCATCTCTGTCGATTTGTTTGTATTCCTCAATTGTATCGTAGATGTAATCAACTGTTCTGTCAAATTCCTTTTGAGAGTCCGGTAGGTTTTTTCCAATTTCCCACATGAGTAATTTAACAATCTCATCTCGTTTGGTTATCATTTGTTTGACAAATTTTTCCATACAAGTAATTCTGTCAATTACTTTCATTGTCGGCCAAAGACCTTGTCCTTTATCGTATGCTGTACAGGCAGATTCCAGGGCTTCTATTGCTTCTTTTTCACCCAGATTAGGCACCGTGCCTAAGAGTGTTTTCTTATACCCTTTAGTTGATGAAATTGTTGAGAAAACCTGAGCCGTATCTCCTTTCCATTGTTTTAATTTTCCTGACACCAAATAGGTGTCCTGATGCAATAAGGATGTAATTTTATATTCTTGAGGGATTTCTAAAAATGGCATATAGTTTTTCTTAAGATAAAATTGCTTCTTGCTTTGTGTCAGATTTTATGACTTTCATTGCCGTCATTGCACTTCGCAATGTTTTTCCAATGGATTCAATAGGATGCTGCCTGATTACTTCATTAACCTTTATCAACTCAACGTTATCAACTGAATTGGATTTAGAAAATGATTTACCAATAACATCTGTTTTAACTGTTTTCATGAAATCAGTTAATAGAGGTTTACATGCATGATCGAATAAATAACAACCATATTCAGCCGTGTCAGAAATGATTCTGTTCATTTCGAATAATTTTTTTCTTGCCACAGTATTTGCAATTAATGGCAATTCGTGTAACGATTCGTAATAAGCTGATTCTTCAATAATTCCTGATGCTACCATAGTATCAAAAGCCAATTCAACCCCTGCACGTACAAAGGCAACCATTAAAACGCCATGGTCAAAATACTCCTGCTCTTTGATATGCTCTGATGTTGCAGCTGTTTTCTCAAAATTTGTTTCACCTGTAGCAGCTCTCCATTTTAATAAATTCACATCATCATTAGCCCAGTCTTCCATCATGGTCTTCGAGAAATGACCGGACATGATATCGTCCATATGCTTTTCAAACAATGGTTTCATTATAACTTTTAATTCCTCTGATAATTGGAAGGCTTTAATTTTTGCCGGATTGGACAATCTGTCCATCATATTGGTAATTCCACCATGTTTCAATGCTTCGGTAATAGTTTCCCAACCAAATTGAATTAATTTTGAAGCATAAGCCGGTTCGATTCCTTCTTCGATCATTTTATCAAAACATAAAATGGATCCTGTTTGCAAAACGCCACATAAAATGGTTTGCTCACCCATCAAATCACTTTTAACTTCGGCTACAAAAGAGGATTGTAAAACACCTGCTCTATCACCTCCGGTTGCTGCTGCATATGCTTTAGCTTCGGCTAATCCTTTTCCTTGTGGATCATTTTCAGGATGCACAGCAATTAGTGTTGGTACTCCAAATCCGCGTTTATATTCTTCCCTAACTTCAGATCCGGGACATTTAGGTGCAACCATAATTACAGTAATATCCTTACGGATTTGCATACCTTCTTCAACTATATTGAATCCATGTGAATAGGATAAAGTAGCTCCCTTTTTCATCAATGGCATAACGGCCTTTATAACACTTGTGTGTTGCTTGTCCGGGGTTAAATTGGCAACCAGATCTGCACCTGGAATCAATTCTTCATAAGTGCCAACTTTAAAGTTATTTTTAGTCGCATTTACATATGACGCTCTTTTTTCTTTTATCGCTCCATCCCGCAATGCATAAGAAATATCCAGGCCTGAATCTCTCATGTTCAATCCCTGATTCAAACCTTGAGCCCCACAACCTACTATTACAATTTTTTTTCCTTTTAATGCTGAAACACCCTCACTGAATTCTGAGGAATCCATAAACCTGCATTTTCCCAATTGATCTAATTGTTCTCTTAATGAAAGTGTGTTAAAATAATTTACCATTTTCTATTTTATCTTTTAATTAATTTCTGCTAATAATTCTGATATTGCCATTTTGGGTCTTGATATTGCTATTCTTCCTGAGCGAACGAACTGCAACAAACCATAAGGTTTTAATTTTTCATACATATTATCTATGTCATCCCTTAACCCTGAAGCTTCAATCACAAAATACCGCTCTGTAATCGCAATGATATGAGCCCTTCTGAATTTCATTTTATCCTGAATCTGTTCATCATATAAATGCTCTGAAGAGATTTTGAACAGGGCCGTTTCATGATATATGATCTCATCTTCTGTATGATAGAATGCCTTAATAACTTCTATTTGCTTTTCTAACTGCCCAACAACCTTTCTTATTAATGTTTTAGGAACAATAACTACAAAAGTGAATCTATGGACATTATCAATTTCAGATTTTGAAACTGTTAAACTTTCTATATTAATGTGACGTTTCAAGAATATTGCAGATAAGCGATTCAATATTCCCACATTATTTTCGGTATAGACCGAAACCGTAAAATTTTCTTTCTCTTCCATAATTAACTTAATCTTATATCTGATACACTCGCTCCGGATGGTATCATTGGAAATACATTATCCTCTTTTTCTACTTTAACTTCTAGGAAATAAGGTTCTTTACTTGCAATCATTTCAGCAACCGCATCCTTTAAATCTGCGCGGTTAGAAACTCGTTTCGCATTGATGTAATATCCTTTGGCGATGGCTACAAAATCCGGATTGACCATTTCTGTTGAAGCATATCGCTTATCAAAGAATAATTGTTGCCATTGACGCACCATACCTAAAAAGTCATTATTCAAAACAACTACCTTAACAGCAGCTTTGGTTTGAAAAATAGTTCCTAATTCCTGTATGGTCATTTGGTAACCACCATCACCAGAGATGCATACGACTTCTCTTTCCGGGGCTGCCATTTTTGCGCCAATTGCTGCCGGAAGTCCAAATCCCATTGTACCTAATCCACCTGATGTAATGTTACTTTTTGTTTTATTGAATTCGGCATATCTGCAAGCAATCATCTGGTGCTGACCAACGTCTGAAACTATAGCAGCTTCACCTTTTGTTTGCTTATTGATTTCTTTTAAAACCTCACCCATTGTCAAACCTTCCTTTGTTGGGTGCAGATCACCTTTTATGACCTTTTCATACTCAATTTCATACAATTCCTTAAATTTTTGGAGCCATGTTGTATGCTTGTTTTTGTTGAGTAAAGGCAATAAAAGTTTTAAACTTTCTTTTGCATTTCCTAAGACAGCAATGTCTGTTTTTACATTTTTATCAACTTCTGCCGGATCAATCTCAAAATGTATGATCTTAGCTTGTTTTGCATAAGTTTCTAAATTACCCGTCACACGATCATCAAACCTCATTCCTATTGCAATAAGAACATCACACTCATTTGTTAAAACATTAGGCGCATAATTACCGTGCATACCAACCATACCGACATTTAATGGATGAGAGGTAGGAATTGCCGAAGCACCAAGAATTGTCCATGCGGCAGGAATTCCCGCTTTTTCAATAACCTCAGTCAGCTCCTTTTCTGCTTCCCCTAAAATTATTCCCTGACCCCAGACAATCAATGGTTTTTTAGCCGAATTTATGGCATCTGCTGCTGCCTGAAGCTTGAAAAAATCGGTTGTTGGAACGGGCTTATAACTTCTTACACTTTTACATTTTTCATATTTGAAATCAAATTCTTCAAATTGAGCGTCTTTAGTAATATCGACTAAAACAGGTCCGGGACGACCACTTTTGGCTATAAAAAATGCTTTAGCCAGGATCTCAGGAATCTCGGAAGCCTTAGTTATTTGATAATTCCATTTTGTGACCGGCGTTGAAATTCCAACAATATCAGTTTCCTGGAAAGCATCACTACCTAATAAATGTGATGCTACCTGACCCGTAATACATACCATTGGAGTTGAATCTATTTGAGCATCTGCAATTCCGGTAATAAGATTTGTCGCACCTGGTCCTGAAGTCGCCATAGCTACACCTACTCTTCCGGAGATTCTTGCAAATCCCTGTGCTGCATGCGTTGCTCCCTGTTCATGGCGTGTTAAAACATGATGGATCTTATCCCGATATTTATAAAGCTCATCATATATTGGCATGATAGCGCCTCCAGGGTAACCATAGAGCACATCGACACCTTCTGCAAGCAAACATTTTATAACAGCTTCGCTACCAGAAATTCTTTCAGTAGTTTCTGATGGATTTAATTTGGATTCAATTGTTTGAGTTTCTTTCATAAGATTTATTTTTTCTTACTTTCTTTAGAGTCCTTTTTGACTATGTTCAAGGAATTGAACTTGTTATATTTTAAAATTCATCAGTAACACATCCTTTAGATGCTGATGACACGGTTCTTGCATATTTATATAAGACACCTCTATCAAATTTTAATTTTGGTGCTTTCCAATTTTTTCGTCTTTGATTTAATTCTTCCTCTGAAACCTCAAGAATAATTGAATTAGTTTCAGCATCTATAGTTATAATATCTCCGTCTTTTACCAAAGCAATATTTCCACCTTCCTGAGCTTCAGGCGTTATGTGACCAACTACAAAGCCGTGCGTACCTCCAGAGAAACGTCCGTCTGTGATCAAAGCCACATCTTTTCCCAATCCTGCACCCATTATTGCGGCAGTAGGTTTTAACATTTCCGGCATTCCAGGTCCTCCTTTTGGTCCTTCATAACGGATAACAACGACATCTCCTTTTTCAACTTTTCCTTCTCTTATACCATCATTGGCATCATATTCTCCTTCAAAAACTTTTGCTTTTCCAGAGAATTTCAACCCTTCTTTCCCGGTAATCTTTGCAACGCTCCCTTGTTCGGCAAGGTTGCCATATAACATTCTTAGGTGACCCGAAATTTTGATAGGATTTTCAATTGGCTTTATAACCTCCTGGCCTTCAGTTAAATCATTTACATCCAATAAATTTTCAGCAAGAGTTTTACCTGTTACGGTTAAGCAGTCGCCATGCAACAATCCTTTTTTCAGCAAATATTTTAAAACCGCCGGAATACCTCCAACTGCATGAACATCTTCCATAAGATATTTTCCACTTGGTTTAAGATCTGCCAGGAATGGTGTATTGTCACTAATTTTTTGAAAATCTTCTAAAGTAAATTCTATTTGGGCTGCTCTTGCAATGGCCAGAAAGTGTAATACGGCATTTGTTGAGCCACCTAAAATAGTTACCAAACGAACTGCATTTTCCAATGATTTCCGAGTGATAATATCTAAAGGTTTAATGTCTTTTTCAAGTAAGTTTCTCATCGCTTCACCAGCTCTAACTGACTCTAATTTCTTTTCTTCACCTGTTGCAGGATTCGATGAATTATAAGGTAACGCCATACCTAAAGCTTCAATTGCCGAAGCCATTGTATTTGCGGTATACATGCCTCCGCAAGCACCAGCTCCAGGGCAGGCTTTTTCTACTATATGTTGGTATTCCGTTTCGTCCATAGTACCTGCTACTTTGCTTCCCCATGCTTCAAAAGCAGAAACTATATCCAATTTTCTACCATTATGACAACCTGAATCAATGGTTCCTCCATAAATTAATATAGATGGTCGGTTTAACCTTATCATGGCCATTAATGCTCCGGGCATATTTTTATCGCATCCAACTACAGTGATCAACCCATCATAACTCATGGCTTGTACTACAGTTTCCATAGAATCTGCAATAATATCTCTTGATGGCAATGAATAACGCATTCCGGGTGTTCCCATTGATATTCCATCACTTACGCCAATTGTATTAAAGATCAATCCAATTACATCTTCATTTGCTGTCCCCTTTTTAGCTAGTTTTGCCAGATCATTCAGGTGCATATTACAAGGGTTTCCCTCGTATCCCGTACTTGCTATTCCAACAATTGGTTTATAAAAATCTTCTTTGGTCAGTCCAATTGCATGAAGCATGGCTTGAGCCGCCGGTTGGGTTGGATCCTGGGTGACTGTCTTACTATATTTATTTAATTTATTCATACAATTTAAGCTTCCGCTTTTACAAATTTTGGCAATAAAATTTCTAAATTATATTAATGGCTAGTTATAAGAATTAACAATGACAATCATAGACTATTGTCAGAGTAACTTTATAAGACCTATACCACTGATTATTAAATGTTTAACTAGTTCTTTTTATGATGTCCAAAAGAGGGTATTTTTTAAGAAAAAAATCTAAACCCTGGGAAGATCATTATCGTCTTTTAAAGGTAAAAAGCTATTTCCCATCAAATACTTATCAATATGATGGGCTGCCTGCCTTCCTTCTGAGATCGCCCAGACAATTAAAGATTGTCCACGTCTGATATCACCTGCAGCAAATACTCCGGGAACATTTGTTTTATAATTTTTAGCCGATGCATCAATATTAGATCTGAAATCTGTCTTTAAACCAAATGCTTCAGGTAAAGTTTTCTCTGGTCCTGTAAATCCAAGTGCCAGAAAAACTAAATCACAATCCCAGTGTTTTTCTGTATTAGGAATCTCTCTTAATTCAGGTCGCTCCCCTTCTTTAAATATCCACTCAACCTCAACAGTTACCAGTCCCGTTAGATTGCCTTTTTTATCTCCAATAAACTCTTTGGTTGAAATACTAAAAAATCGTTCAACACCTTCTTTATGTGAAGAACTGGTTCTTAATCTCATTGGCCAATATGGCCAGGGCTGATGAGCAGGACGACCTGTTGTAGGTTTACTTAAAATTTCAAAATTAACAACCGATTTGGCACCATGTCTGTTACTCGTTCCTATACAATCTGAACCTGTATCTCCACCACCAATTACAATGACATTTTTATCCTTCGCGTAAATCTCTTCTTCAAAACCGGATATACCGTCTACTCTTTGATTATTTTGCTTTAAGAAATCCATAGCCTGATAAACCCCCTTTAAATCTGATCCTTTTACAGGTATTCCTCTTCTTTCTGTTGCTCCTCCACAAAGTAAAACAGCATCGAATTCTTTTTTAATATCATCTGCTTTCACATTTATTCCAACATGAGCATCCGTCTTAAAGACAATTCCTTCTTCTTCTAATATTTTCAATCTTCGGTCTATTACATACTTCTCCATTTTGAAATCAGGGATGCCATATCTCAATAATCCGCCAACTTTCTTATCTCTTTCAAAAACAGTTACATGATGTCCTGCTCTATTTAATTGTTGAGCAGCGGCCAAACCAGATGGTCCGGACCCTATTACTGCAACTTTTTTGTCTGTTCTTTTTTCTGGAGGATTAGCCGTGATCCACCCCTCTTTAAAAGCGGTTTCAACAATATTCTTTTCAATATTCTCTATTGAAACCGGATCTTCATTAATACCTAAAACACAAGCTTCTTCGCATGGAGCAGGACATAATCTACCTGTAAACTCCGGGAAGTTATTTGTTGAATGTAAAATTTTAGCAGCATCCTTCCATCTTCCATTGTAAACTTTGTCATTAAAATCCGGAATTAAATTACCTAAAGGACAACCGCTATGGCAAAACGGGATACCACAATCCATGCATCTCGCTCCTTGTTCACTTAAGTTCTTCCCATTCATTGGAATAGTAAACTCCTTATAGTTTTTCAATCTTTTATTGACCGATTCGTATTTTTCTACCTCTCTTTTATATTCTAAAAATCCTGTTATCTTTCCCATAGCATTAAAGTTTTATAAGATTTTCTTTTTCCAATCTTATTAAGGCTTGCCTGTATTCTTCAGGAAGAACCTTAATGAATTTACGCAATTCTTTTTCCCAGTTTTCCAATATTCGTTGAGCCAGCGGACTCAAAGTGGCATTATAATGATTCTCAATTAGTAGCTTTAATTGCTTATTATCTTCCTTGTTAGTTACCGGATCTAAGTTCAATCCTTCAAAATTGCATCTTTTTTTGAATGTTTTATGGGAATCATAGATATAGGCTATTCCGCCGCTCATTCCAGCTCCAAAATTCCTTCCAACTTCACCTAATATCACCGCTACACCTCCTGTCATATACTCGCATCCATGATCTCCAATTCCTTCAACTACAGCTTTAGCACCTGAATTTCTAACGCAAAAACGTTCGCCTGCCTTACCGTTAATATAAGCTTCTCCTGAAGTTGCTCCGTATAACGCGACGTTGCCAATTATGATATTTTCTTCCGGTATAATTGTGGCTTCTTCCGGAACCTTGACTATTATTTTTGCTCCAGATAAGCCTTTACCCAAATAATCGTTTGTGTTTCCCCTTATTACCAAGGTAAGTCCTTTAGTAGCAAATGCACCAAAGCTTTGACCGGCAGATCCCTTGAAATTTATTTTTAGTGTATTTTCCGGTAATCCCTGTGATCCATATATCTTTGAAATCTCATTACTTAAAACAGCTCCAAATGCTCTGTCTTCATTTGTTATTTTGAAATCTAAAGTTATTTTTTCTTTTCTGAAAATGGCAGGATGCGCTTGAGAAATCACTTGAAAATCTAATGCCTTTTCAATATGATGATCCTGCGTTTCTGTATTGTATAATTTGATATTTTCTGAAACAGGTACTCTATGTAAAATTGGTGATAAATCAATTCCTAGAGCCTTGTATTGATCAATCGTTTTACTTCTGTTCAGTTTTTGAACCTGACCTACCATTTCATTCACAGTTCTAAACCCAAGTTGAGACATGATCTCCCTTAATTCCTGAGCAATGAAATACATAAAGTTAACGACGTGTTCCGGTTGACCTTCAAATTTTTTACGCAATTCCGGATTTTGAGTAGCAATTCCAACGGGACATGTATTTAAATGGCACACTCTCATCATAATACAGCCGGAAGCAACTAAAGGTGCTGTTGCAAAACCAAATTCTTCGGCTCCTAACAAGCATGCTATAGCCACATCTCTTCCTGTTTTTAGCTGGCCATCACATTCCAGAACAACTCTGTTTCTTAAATTATTCATGACCAAAGTTTGCTGGGCTTCAGCTAAGCCTAATTCCCATGGCAATCCTGCATGTTTTAAAGAGGTTAAAGGTGAAGCACCTGTTCCGCCATCATGTCCCGAAATTAAAATAACATCTGCTTTCGCCTTTGCTACACCGGCTGCGACAGTTCCCACGCCTACTTCTGATACCAACTTCACGTTGATTCTAGCTTGTCTGTTTGCAGATTTTAAATCATATATTAATTGAGATAAATCTTCAATAGAGTAAATATCATGGTGTGGTGGCGGTGAAATCAATCCTACATAAGGCGTAGAATTTCTTGTTTTCGCAATCTGTGGATTAACCTTAGCTCCAGGCAGTTGCCCACCTTCACCGGGTTTTGCTCCTTGAGCCATTTTTATCTGAATCTCTGATGCGTTGGTCAAATAATTTGAAGTTACCCCAAATCGACCAGAAGCTACTTGCTTTATTGCACTATTTTTCCAGTCTCCCGTACCATCCTTATAATATCGTTCCTCATCTTCTCCTCCTTCTCCGGAATTGCTCTTACCACCAATCCTGTTCATAGCAATAGCAAGATTTTCGTGAGCTTCCTTACTTATAGATCCGTATGACATTGCTCCTGTTTTGAATCGCTTTACTATATCAGTCCAGGATTCAACCTGATCTATAGGAATTGGGTCATAATTGGTGAATTCGAACAAACCTCTGATGGTCATTAATTGTTTGGACTGGTTATTCACCAATTCAGCATATTCCTTATATGTATTTGGTTTATTTGCCCTAACTGCTTCCTGCAGCTTTGCAATGGTAAGCGGATTAAATAAATGATGTTCGCCATTTCTTCTCCATCGGTATTGACCTCCAATTTCAAGTTCAAGGTCACCATCAATTGTTCTTTCTTTATAAGCATTGGAATAGCGTTTGTTGATCTCCTTTTCAATTTCATGCAATCCTATTCCCTGAATTCTGGTTGCTGTATTTGGAAAGTATTTATTTACCACATTCGTATTAATACCAATGCACTCAAATAATTGAGAGCCTCTGTATGAATTTAGAGTGGAGATTCCAATCTTGTTCATGACCTTAAGTATTCCTTTGCCAACAGCCTTATTGTAATTTTTTACTGCCTCAATAGATGATGTTACTTCAATTTCATTTCGTTTAACTCGCTTTTCAATAATCTCATTGACCATATATGGATTTATGGCACTTGCTCCATAGCCGAATAACAAGGCGAAATGATGAACTTCTCTAGGTTCTGCAGATTCAACAATAATACTTATTTTGGATCGCTGACCTAAACTTTGGAGTCCGCTATTGACATAGGAACAGGCAAGCAATGATGGTATTGGAGCATTCTCTTTATCAACATTCCTGTCTGACAATATAATAATATGGGTTCCCTCATCTATTGCCTTGGAAACGGATACAAGCATTTCTTCAAGAGCATTTTCTAACCCGTTGTGGCCTTTATCAATTTTATATAATATAGGAATTGTAGTTGCTTTGAACCCTGATTTTTTATTGCTCTTTATTTTATCTAAATCTTGTTTAGAAATAACAGGATTCTCAATTTTTAGTTTTTTACAATGGTCCGGACTTATTTCAAAAATATTGGAATCTTTGCCAAGAGTCAGGCTTATATCTGTAATTAACTCTTCACGAATACCGTCTAATGGCGGATTAGTTACCTGAGCAAATAATTGCTTAAAATAATTGAATAATAATTGTGGCCTTTCTGACAAAACAGCAATAGGAGTATCATTTCCCATAGAACCTATAGGCTCCTTACTTGTTTTAGCCATTGGTAGTATAATAGTATTTATATCTTCTTTTGTGTAACCAAAAATTGTTTGTCTTTTGTTTAAAGTCTCCTCATTAAAATGAACAGGACAATCGTTATATGGTATATCCTTTAAGTACAAAAGTTTTTCCTTTAGCCATTTTTTATAGGGATATTTTTTAACAATATTTTCTTTTACTTCTTCATCATTCACAATTCTCCCTTCATTCATATCAACCAAAAACATTTTTCCGGGTTCTAATCTTCCATGCTGCGCGATGTTTTCCGGAGCAATTTCTATAACTCCGGTTTCAGAGGACATGATCACATAGCCATCTTTAGTTACAGAATATCTGGAAGGACGCAATCCGTTTCTGTCTAAAACAGCTCCAATGTAATTACCATCTGTAAACGGAATAGAAGCAGGACCATCCCAAGGCTCCATGACACATGAATTATATTCGTAAAAAGCCTTTTTAGTTTCAGACATTTCTGTATTCTTTTCCCAGGCTTCGGGCACTAACATCATCATGACTTCTGGCAAGGATCTTCCGGTCATAAGGAGTAACTCAACTACCATATCCATTGATGCTGAATCAGACTTACCTTTTAATACAACAGGTAAAATATTTTTTATTTCGTCACCAAACCAGTCACTTTCCATTAAAGCTTCTCTGGAGGTCATTCTTGATAAATTTCCACGTAAGGTGTTAATCTCTCCGTTATGACACATGTATCTAAATGGTTGTGCCAGATCCCAGGTAGGAAATGTATTCGTAGAAAATCGCTGATGTACCAATGCCAAACGAGTAACAAGAGTAGGATCTGTCAAATCCTTATAGAAAAGTTTTATATCCTGTGGAATTAGGAGCCCTTTGAAAATAATTGTTTTGGTTGATAAGCTTGGCACATAAAAGAAGTTACTTTCTGAAAGTTTAGAACCAAAAATCTCATGTTCAGCCTTCTTTCGTGCTATGAATAATTTTAAATTGAATTTGAAATCATCTTGTTTTTTATCAGCCTTAGCAATAAAAATCTGCTTCACAAATGGTTGTGTAGTTGCAGCTATTTCGCCTAAGACAGACACATCTATAGGAACAGTTCTCCATCCCAGAACATTTAGACCCTGCTCTGCCATATGCTTTTCAAGAACTCCAATGCAATACGACTGCTGATTGTCCTTCTTTGGTAAAAACACATTACTTACAGCATATTCTCCAAATTCGGGTAACTCAAAATCGCAATTTTTAACAAAAAAATCATGAGGGATATCGATTAAAATTCCGGCACCATCTCCTGTTTTTCCATCAGCACTAACGGCACCGCGATGTTCTAATTTCTCAAGAATTTCCAGTGCTTTATGAATTATATCGTTGGACTTTATTCCTTTTAAGCTACATATAAATCCAGCTCCACAATTATCATGTTCAAATTCCGGTAAATACATTCCTTGTTTCCTCAGCATAATCTTCTGTTTTAATTTAATGATTAATTAGTTAGTCGGACGAATATAATAGCTTACCTATCAATTATCATAATCTTATAATCATTATTATGAGTTTGATATTTTTAAGCTCTATTTTTTAAATTCTTTGGGAAATAGAAGTCAAAAAATACGAATTATCAAACTAATATCATTTAAAAAATTGACAACATTTTGATAATTACTTTACAGATAATTAAATGATATATTAAAAACTATTAAAACATTTAGGTAATAATACAGATAATGTTCAAATAGCACAATTTTAATTTTTAAATTCATAAAAAATTACTATTTATTATTTTAACCCCTAATTTTTTAGGGTTAAAAATATCATTATCGTAAAAATGATGTTATTTACCCTTTTTTTTAGGTGGTATAAAATCTTTTTATATAGTTTTGGGGCTTCAATAACTAATAAACTAAAAATTATGAAAAAAATTATTTTAGCATTTCTATTAATCAGTAGTATTAATGTAATTGCGCAAGAAAAAGAAACAACCGAGAAAAAATTATCTATTAGCGGTAGTGTAGACGGTTACTACCAGACATATTTAACAGCCCCAGACAATCAAGCTCCTGCTTTTGGAACTGCTTTTGCTGATCAATCTGGTTTTGCATTCGGAATGGGAAACTTGATTGTGAGCTACGAAAGTGGTAAAGTAGGTGCAGTTCTTGATTTGGTTACCGGACCACGTGGTGCTGGTGCTACTTTTAGCAATGATATTGTTGATGGTATTGTAAACCAAGCTTATGTTTACTGGAGTGTATCAGAAAGTACTACATTAACTTTTGGTAGATGGAATACCTTTTTAGGTTACGAAGTTATTGCCCCGGCAGCAAACTTTAACTACAGTACATCTTATTTGTTCTCTAGCGGTCCATTTTCACATATGGGTATAAAAGCTGATTTTGCTCTATCTGACGATGTAAGCCTTATGCTAGCTATTACAAATCCTTGGGACACGAACAATACATCTGCATCTGGAGAATATGCTCTTGGAGCTCAATTGGGATATGCCGGTCAATATTTAAACTTATATTATGATAGTGGCAACAACGGTGGCTTAGGTTTTGAAATTGATTACACAGGTGGTTTCGATTTATCTGATGATTTCTTCTTAGGTATTAATGCCGCTTATAATGACAATGATGGTTCAGGTTTCTACGGTGCAGCTCTGTATCCACAATTAGCAACTTCTGATATCTTTTCATTAGGCTTAAGAGGTGAGTTCTATGGATTCCATGGAGATGGAGACGACTTGCCAAGTGTTTTAGGCCTTACGTTAACAGGAAGCTTAGTTGTTCAAGACAACTTAATTATTAAGCCAGAGATCCGATTAGATTCCTGGAGCAATAGTATGCCATATTTTGACAATGATGGAGCGGCTTCAGACAACTTAGCTGCCGCTACAATAGCCGCAATTGTATCATTCTAACATAAATATTCATTCTAACTAAATAAATTAATTATGAAAAAAATCGAAGCAATAATCAGAAAATCCAAGTATGGTGCAGTAAAGGAAGCACTTCATGCTGTAGATGTTCAATTTTTCTCTTACTGGGATGTAACAGGAATAGGCCACGAAAAGGAAGGTCATGTTTACAGAGGCATCTCTTATAGTACAAGCGATATTCAAAGACGTTATTTATCCATTGTAGTCAATGATGATTTTGAGGAACCAACCATTAAAGCTATTCTTAAAGCTGCTGTAACAGGTGAAGTTGGTGACGGAAAGATCTTTGTATCAGACGTAAAAGAGAGTTACAGAATTCGAACCGGCGAAAAGGGAGGTCAAACTTTAAAGTAAAAATAAAACTAACAAATTAAATTATGGAATTATTAACTACAAATAATGTATGGATGATGATCTGTACAGCACTCGTTTTCTTTATGCACTTAGGTTTTGCATTTTTAGAAATTGGGTTGACAAGACAAAAGAACACAATTAACATTCTATTTAAAAATATATTCATCATAACTGTTGGGTTATTATTGTATGCTTTAGTAGGATTTAATTTAATGTATCCTGGATTTGCTGAAGGTTCTTCAGGTTTCTTCGGATTTGCAGGTTTTGGACTTGATTCGCCATTAACTGCTGATGGAGCTTTAGACCTTACTTACAGCGAAGGGTATACCTATTGGACCGACTTCCTGTTTCAGGGAATGTTTGCAGCTACTGCAGCGACAATAGTCTCTGGAGCGGTAGCAGAAAGAATTAAAATTGTTCCTTTTATGATATTCGTAATATTGTATGTCGGAATAATATACCCGTTAGCAGGATCCTGGAAATGGGGTGGTGGCTTCTTGGACATGAGAGAAACACCTTTCTATGATTTTGCAGGTTCTACACTGGTTCATTCTGTAGGTGGTTGGGCAGCATTAGTTGCGGTTTACCTGCTTGGGTCTAGAATAGGTAAATACACAGATGGCAAAATTAATGCCATTCCCGGTCACAACATCCCTATGGCAACAGCAGGTGTTTTAATACTATGGCTAGGTTGGTTTGGTTTTAACGGTGGATCTGTACTATCTGCAGACCCTGCTTTAACATCCTTAACTTTAGTAACAACTTGCTTAGCAGCAGCGGCAGGTGGTGTAGTGGCGTTCTTAGTATCCTCAGCGATGTTTAAAAATTTAGATCTTACCATGTTTTTAAATGGTATTTTGGGTGGTCTTGTAGGAATTACAGCAGGTGCCGACCAAATGAGCCCCACAGATGCCATTATTATTGGTGGTGTTGCCGGTGCAATCATTGTGTTGGCAGTGTCATTTATTGACAGAATTAGATTGGACGATCCTGTTGGAGCAATTGCAGTGCACTTAATTTGTGGTATTTGGGGAACATTAGCAGTTGGTTTATTTGGCGAACTTGCCGGTGGAGCTCAATTTGTGAGTCAATTGGTTGGCGTACTTTCATATGCTGCCATATGTATTGTATCGTCATTTTTAATACTATTTATACTCAAGAAAACTGTTGGAATCCGCGTTTCTGAAAAAGAAGAAGTTGAAGGACTTGACGGATACGAACATGGTATGGATGCATACCCTGACTTTAGAATGAACGAACATTGATATAGTTATTTTTTAGTTAGTTGAAACCACCTTTAGTAATGTTTTACTTTTGGTGGTTTTTTTATTGTTAAACTTTTAATCCCTGTTTTTTAGTTATAATATTATATGTACTTTTGCCGTATCAAAAAAGAGGATAGATTTGACTGATTGCAACCTCTGTGTTTGTCGTTTATGATAAACATATCCTGAAATAATCCCGATAATTATCTGGACAGGACTAAAAAAATGCTAAAGGCAGTACCAATACTTCCTTCCGCAAGCACTCTCGTCAGATCTTCAAAATAAAATTAAAGAAATGGCATATTTATTTACTTCAGAAAGTGTATCAGAAGGACATCCTGATAAAGTAGCAGATCAAATTAGCGATGCATTAATCGATAATTTTCTAGCATTTGATCCCAATTCAAAGGTAGCTTGTGAAACACTTGTGACTACAGGTCAAGTGATTCTGGCAGGTGAGGTTAAATCACACACCTATTTGGACGTTCAACAAATAGCACGTGATACCATTAATAAAATTGGATATACCAAAAGCGAATATATGTTCGATGGTGATTCGTGTGGTGTATTATCGGCAATTCATGAACAATCGGAAGACATTAATCGTGGTGTGGACAGAGGTAATGAAGAAGAACAAGGTGCCGGAGATCAGGGTATGATGTTTGGGTATGCGACAAGAGAAACAGAAAACTACATGCCTTTGGCTTTAGATCTATCTCATAGAATACTAAAGGAATTAGCAGAAATAAGACGTGAAAATAAAGAGATCACCTATTTAAGACCGGATTCCAAAAGCCAGGTAACAATAGAATATAGCGATGATAATATTCCGCAAAGAATAGATTCGATTGTACTGTCAACTCAACATGATGAATTTGGTTCTGATGATGAGATGCTGGAAAGAATAAGAAAAGATATCAAAAAAATTCTTATCCCAAGGGTCATTGCAAAATTGCCTAAGCAAACCAAAGCCTTATTTAATGATAATATCACCTACCATATCAATCCAACAGGTAAATTTGTAATTGGCGGACCTCATGGTGATACTGGATTAACAGGCAGAAAGATAATAGTAGACACATATGGAGGTAAGGGTGCGCATGGTGGTGGAGCGTTTTCCGGTAAAGACCCAAGTAAAGTGGACAGAAGTGCGGCTTACGCCACAAGACATATTGCTAAAAACCTTGTTGCTGCAGGTGTATGTGATGAAATTTTGGTGCAGGTAAGCTATGCCATAGGTGTCGTAGAACCTATGGGAATTTTTATAGATACTTTTGGGACCTGTCCATTTAATATGACAGATGGAGAAATTGCAGAAAAAGTTGCAGATATTTTTGATATGAGGCCAGCAGCCATAGAAAAGCGCCTGAAATTAAGAAAACCCATTTATAGTGAAACGGCTGCATATGGACATATGGGAAGAGAGCCGCAAACTGTAACAAAAACGTTCTCCCAACCTTACGGAGAAAGTGTTACTATGGATGTCGATTTATTTACCTGGGAAAAATTAGACTATGTAGATACAGTTAAGAAAGCCTTTGGCTTATAAACAGTTTAAATAAATATAAAAACCTCATATTCAATTAAATATGAGGTTTTTTTATGCTGTTGTTATGCCTGCGGTTTTTACTTTCCTAAAATACGGAACATACCTGTACCACATGAAGGACAAGTGCCTTTCATCGCTTTTCTGCCATTTTTCATTGTTACTTCATTGGCATTTTTCATTTCTTTTTTTGATTTACATTTTACGCAATATGCTTCCATAATGTTTTGATTTTTAGATTTTTGTTATTCTCAATTTTCACAAATGTAGGTTTTATGTTATGGTTAAGCAAATAATATTTCTAATTATAGAAAATATCTCTCTCAATAAACAGATTTAAGGTATTTTGCTTTTATTATTTAATTAAGGTAATTTCGTTTTACTCCCCTTTTACTTAATGTAATAAAATGACACTATCAAAATTTCTTGAATACTTAAGAATTGCTCTTACCGGTAAGGAACAGGAGTTCACAACAGGTAGTATAAGGCGAGCCGTTTTTATGCTTTCTGTACCAATGATCCTGGAAATGATGATGGAAAGTGTTTTTGCTGTAGTTGATATTTACTTTGTGTCTAAAGTAAGTGTAAATGCCGTGGCTACAATTGGATTAACAGAATCTGTCATAACATTGGTTTATGCAGTAGCAATTGGGCTAAGCATGGCAGCTACAGCCGTTGTAGCCAGACGTGTTGGTGAAAAAGATTTGAATGGAGCTTCTCAAGCTGCTGTGCAAGCCATATTTCTTGGAATTTCCGTAGCAGCCGTAGTTAGTGTAATTGGCATAGTTTATCCTAAAGAGATATTAGGTCTTATGGGAGCCGAACCAGATCTTATTGAGGAAGGTTTTGGCTATACCAGAGTATTGCTTGGTGGTAATGTTACAATAATGTTACTGTTTTTAATTAATGCTATTTTTCGAGGCGCAGGTGATGCATCTGTCGCAATGTGGACTTTAGTACTTTCCAATGGTTTAAATATCATTCTGGATCCAATGTTTATTTTTGGGTTTGGTCCAATACCTGCTTATGGTGTTCAGGGTGCTGCTATTGCTACAACTATTGGACGCGGAACAGCAGTCGTATTTCAATTAGCAATTCTATTCTATGGCTGGAGCCGAATAAAAATAACTCTTAAGGATTTGGTTATTCGAGCTAAAGTGATGCTTAATCTTATAAAAGTGTCTCTGGGAGGTATTGGTCAATTTTTAATAGGTACGTCCAGCTGGATATTCTTGATGCGAATCATGAGTGAGTTTGGCAGTGAAGTTTTGGCAGGTTACACAATTGCCATTCGCGTAATGATGTTTACCTTAATGCCTGCCTGGGGAATGAGTAACGCTGCAGCTACTTTAGTTGGACAAAACCTAGGAGCAAAACAACCTCAGCGTGCCGAAGATTCTGTTTGGAAAACAGGAAAATATACGGCTATATTTATGGCAATTGTATCGATTGCCTATCTGTTATTTGCAAAAACAATTATTGGTTGGTTTACTAATGAGGTAGAAGTTATTCAAAATGGAGCTTTATGCTTACAGATCATTGCAGCCGGTTACATTTTTTATGCATACGGCATGGTTATCATTCAATCCTTTAATGGCTCAGGAGACACCAAAACTCCTACTTATATAAATTTTATTTGTTTTTGGCTGTTTCAGCTACCTTTTGCTTATTTAGTTTCCATAACTCTTGATTTTGGACCCAAAGGTGTCTTTTGGGCAATTACTTTGGCAGAGGTTTCTATTGCAATAATTGGAATAATATGGTTCAAAAAAGGCAATTGGAAAAATATGAAAGTATAAAAAAATCGATTACTTAGCTTAAAGAAATATTACTTCATTCTAGTTGCTAAATATTATACTTCACACTTAATACAACAAATCGTGGCTGAACAAAATATTCCTGATTTGAAACAGAAATATTGCTCGTATTGGTTTGATTTAATGATTTAGTGTTTAACAAATTGGTAGTACCCAACTTGTATTCCCATTTACTGTCTTCTTTTTGGTAAATCAAAGAAGCATCCCAGAACTCATAGCTGTTAATTGAATTGTCCTTATCTCTAAAATCATAAAAGCTAAATTCTGTATTGAACATAAAATCTTTAAAAATAACCGCATCAAAATTTATAAAAGGGCTGTGGGTGTAAAAAACTGTTGATTGACTCCCCTGGTTATTGTCATTTATGGTAAGATTATAGCCAATTTCTACATTTGGCGCTTTTTTAAAAAATGTACTGATCCTGGATCTGTAAGATTGGGTAAAACTTTTGTTTGTACTCACGCGATCATTAATAAACTGGGTGAATTTAGACCAAGAGAAATTACCTCCTATAGACGTTTTCACCTTTCCGAATCTGCGTTCAAAGCGGCCATTAGCACTTACAGATTCATCAGCAAAATTCGAGTTAAATGGTGTTGATGATTGAATAACACCATCAAAAATCGACCTATTACGAATACCATCGATATTTTTTACATAATTAACAGAACCAAAAATGTTGGTATAATTAAACATGTTAAAACTAAAATAGGATAGATTCACATTATGAGTTAAAGCGTTTTCAAGTTCTCTGTTACCCGAAAAAATCGAATTATAGTTGTTAAGCACGAAACCTTCTGCCAAACGGGTAACATCAGTAAAACTGGTTTGCAAACTATAACGCAAGTTCAGATTTTCACTCGATTTTAATTGCAACCGCACATTAGCATCAGGTAAAAGCCTAAAAAAGCTATTCGAGTTTTCCGTTCCAAATTGCTTATCAATCGTTTTATAAGCATGAGCAGAAAAACCTGGAGTTAAGGTGAATTTACCTGCTTTAAGATTATAATGGAATCCGAAATATGTATCTGAAAAAGTAAAGTCAACCTCATTTATAACAGATCCTGATGTTGGTGTTGGATTGAAAATTGAACCATTGTCAAGGATTTGAAAAATATTCGAGTTGAAATTTTGGTTGCTATAGACCAGGCCTAAAGTATAATTTAAATTACTTTTTAGATTCAATACATTCCAATAATTAAGACGTCCATCAAACTTATTGGACTTAATACGTTTATCCTGATTGGTATCATAACCCAACTGATCATTATCAAATCCTAATCCATCTGCTGTGTTTTGAAAAGTAGACTTCTGCTCAATAAATGCATTATAGAAAGGGTCTTCATCCTGCAGCAAATGCTGTGCTTCAAATGAAAAGATATTGGTATCGTTCAATGTGTAATAATAATTTAAGTTTTGATTGATACTGTAAGGCGTCTGGTCTTCAGTTTGATCAATTTCACCAAGCACTGAAGAATTAAAATACCTGATTTGTGTTTGTTTTGACAGTCGTCCAAAAACATCATAATCCAGTTGATTATTTGCATTCGGCTTATAAACCGAACTTAATTTCAACAAACCAAGATCACTTTTCTGCTCTGTAAAACTGGATGTTGATTCATCAGGAATATTAAGTTCTTCATCTGTATAAACGACATCATTGACTTCCCTTATATCTGTCTCATTCCCGGAATAAATTCCAAAACCACTAATACTCAACGCTTTATTTGGTGAAAAACTAAAATTTGCAGCTCCAAACTTTATATCGATGGCCTCTGCCTGATTATTTCTCGTATTTAAAAAATTTAAACTGTTATCACCTAAACTTATATTGGTACCACTGCTTTGGTTAAAATTCCTGAAACCTCCTGTGAAATTGAAATAGTCCCTTCTGGTAAATGCGACTTCACCCGTATTATTAACGTCTCCAATAATATTGATACTGTTCTTGGGGCTATAATAAAACACTTTAGGTTGAACTTTGTAAAGCTCATCATCTGGTGATGTTCCTCCTCCAACAGTAATATCGCCAAACCAAAATTTATCTTTCCCTTTTTTAAGTTTTAAATTCAAGGCAACATTATCCTGGTTATTAGTAACTCCGCTTAATTGCCCTATTTCATTGAAATTTCTAAGAACCTGTACCTTGTCCACCGCATTTGATGGAATATTCTTTGCTGCCAGTTTACTGTCTCCATCAAAAAAGTCCTTCCCTTCGACCATAACCTTAGTAACCTTCTTACCTTCGACTTCAATTTCACCATCGTCAGTAATTTCAACTCCGGGAAGTTTCTCAAGGATATCTTCCAGTTTTTTCTCTGTACCGGTTTTAAATGAATCTGCATTGTAGACAAGAGTATCGCCTCTTACCGTTACAGGCATTTCATAGACTAATTCAACCTCGTCCAGATCTGTGTCTGACTGAAGAAAAAAGTCCTTTTCAATATTTTCCTCCTCCGTTGAAATCAATTCCTCAAAAGGTTTCATTCCAATATAGCTTACCTGGATCTTGTAATTAGTATTTTTTTCTAAACTTAACTTATATCTTCCCTGATCATTGGAGATTCCAAAAGATTCTAGAACATTAGTTTCTTGAATAATGGCAATGACGTTGGCTAACTCTAATGGCTGTCCAATGCTATCCTTTACAACTCCTTCTAATTTTATTTGGGAAAATGACAATTGAACTGCCAAAAGCAGTAAAAAACATGAAATTTGTTTCATTGATTTAATTTAGATTGTCTGAAGGTGGACTTAGCCACCTATCCTAATTCTGCGCTCACCACCTCTACGATTTCTTCCACCGTACATCTCCCGCATTTCTTCCATCTTATTCTTCATGATTTCATTGTATTCTTGCCGTGTGACTTCTTTTCCTTTTGATGGAATTTTAAGTTCTTCCTTTTCCTCTGGATTCAATACAATTTTTGAACATAAAATGGTTGTTCTGTCTGCATTTACTTCAAGGATCAATCCAGGCAGGCCGTAATATTCTCCAGGTCCCTGGTTCACAGGGATTTGTGGAGTATACCACGCAGTCACTATCACCTCCTTAGGGACTTCAATTTCATCCATTATATTTTTAGTTGAAGTGGTATCTTTATCCTTTTCATCATTCTCTCTGTCTCTTCTTCTCATACTCCTAAAATCAAACTCATCTACTTTTTTTACAGCCGTTGCCTTATAGCATATGTAGTTTCCTATTTGTTTGGTGTCTCCAGACATTTTCCATTCTAATTTTGGCAAAGTATCATTAATTAAAAACTGCTTGCCAAAGAACTCCTGTTCCTGCAATAATGTTCCTTCTTTTACATTTTTATACTGCAATCCGCCAGCAAAACTTCCCATCATCCTAAAGCCTCCTCCCTGACCACCCGGAGTAGCCAATTTCTCTTCTTCCTTATAGGTAGATTCAATCTTATTAAAAGTGAGGATAAACGTTTTTTCAAACATCCCTTTCATACGCTCGGCAATACGCTTTTTCATGTCTTCACTCATTTCTCTTCCACCAAAATCCATATCCATGGACGTTTTACTTTCGTAATATGCTTTCCCTTGAAAATCATTTTGGGCATAGCCATAGGAAATAAATAAAAAAGTGAGAATTGAGCATGATTTAATTATGTTATTCATCTTATAAAGTGTTGTTTGTAGTTTCAAAAATAAACTTATTGAGAGTATTGTCCATTAATATTATCATAATTATTTATTCAATATTATTTTTGTATTTTGCTGATATGAAATACTTTTTTTGCCTTTTATTTCTCCTTTGTTATTCTCAAACAAAACCAATAATAGAAACGACCTTACTTGATAAGACTCCCATAAATGATAATAGTTTAATTGGGGTGGATAATTTTAATTATTCCTATTTTTTAATTGACAATTCCCTTATTAAAAAAAATCAAAATCAGATCTTAAATTATAACAATTTACAATTGGGTCCAGTAGAATCCGTTGATATTTTTAACCCTTTAAAGATCAATGTATTTTATAAAGATTTTAATTCGGTTGTGATATTGGATAATCGATTAGCCGAAATTTATAAAATTGATTTTAATGCCAATAAATCTTACAAAAATGTAACTCATGTTTCAACCGGATATGACAATACTATCTGGGTATTTAATCAAGACACCCAGCAACTGGAACTTTTTGATTACAGATCTAATTTTACAAAAACAAAGACCTTACCGGTAGAATCAATGGTTTTGGACTTAAAAAGCAATTATAATTACTGTTGGCTACTTACTAAGGATTACCTGTATACATTCAATTATTTTGGTATCAATATCTTAAAAAAAAAGAATCAGGGATTTTCAAGTGTATTCAATTATAATGAAAACCTGGTTTTAAAAAAGGACAATAAATTATTTTTTTTAAAAAATAACGCCTCCGAACCTGTAGAAATTCAACTGCCAAAATTGTTAATAAATGCATTTTTTGTAAACAATGAAACCTTGTATATTTACGACAACGAATTTCTTTATAAATACCAATTAAAAATTAATTAACTATGCATGTTGCAGTTGCAGGAAACATTGGCGCAGGAAAGACAACACTAACAAAACTTCTGGCAAAACATTATAAATGGGAATCACAATTAGAGGATGTGGTAGACAATCCTTATTTGGATGATTTTTACAATCAGATGGAGCGATGGAGTTTTAACCTACAGGTTTACTTCTTAAATAGTCGTTTTAGACAGGTTTTACAAATTAGAAAAAGCGGCAAAGAGATTATTCAAGATAGAACCATTTATGAAGATGCTCATATTTTTGCACCCAATTTACATGCTATGGGATTGATGACCAATAGGGATTTTGAAAACTACAGATCCTTGTTTGATTTGATGGAATCTTTAGTCCAGGGACCAGATCTTTTAATTTATTTAAGAAGTTCGATTCCTAATTTGGTTGAACAAATTCATAAACGCGGGCGTGAATACGAAAATTCGATTAGTATTGATTATTTAAGCCGATTGAACGAACGTTATGAAGCCTGGATTCATGGATATGATAAAGGAAATCTATTGATCATTGATGTTGATGAACTTGATTTTGTTGCTAACCCTGAAGATCTGGGAAGCATAATTAATAAGATTGATGCTGAAATTTTTGGTCTGTTTAAATAAAATGGATTGATACATAAATAAAAAACCACGCAAATTGCGTGGTTTTTT